>JAFSXS010000056.1 GCA_017443945.1 Synergistaceae bacterium | reverse complement strand
TAAGTAGGCGAAAGTTTTTGCAATTAAAAGACGTAAAGCAGTCTATAATGTCGTATATTGACGGATTTTATAATACTAAACGTCCTCATAGTGCTAATAATGGACTTTCTCATAATGAGAAAGAAGCAGAATTTTGGACAAAAAATTAACTAATTTTAGTTTTTTATGTCCACTTTATTGACTATTATCCATATCAAAGAAAATGTAATTATAAAATTTTGAGGTAAGTTGCTATATTTTGATGATAATATTCTAATAAACGTTTAAGAATGCCGTTTACTTGCTCTATTACAAATCTTAAGCGGTATACTATTCGATTATATGCTTTCTGATTATCAGTGAGCGGAACTTTTTTCCTGCGTTTTATTGGATGAAGACTATTTTGATGAATCTTTCTGATACCCTGATAACCTTTGTCTGGTATTATGCATGTGTGCTCTGATAATGGTAGTTCGCTCTGCTTAAATAATTACGGCCTCCGCTAAAATCTACAGTAAAAATTTCCCCTGTACTATAATTTATTGCTATTTGAGCTTTTTGTGTGTATTTCTTTTTCTTGCCGCTGTGTATTCTGATGTCCCCTTTTTAGCCGCTAGCGTCGATTACTAACACATGAAGCCAATAATTTCATATTCGTTTGCAATATCTTTCATAGTACGATAATTGCGATAATAAGCTAAGAAGATGCACAAACGATTCAACATATTAATTTTAGGCGTACGTCCTCCCCTTCTAAAGTATTACGCTTAACACCGAAAATCCTTTGAAATTTTTCATCTGTAATTTTTTCTATTCGCTCTATTCTCTTCATAAGTATATTATATATGATTCCGAAAAAGTTTTTTATTATCGCGTTCAAGTTCGGCGGCTATAGACAAAATGTCCGGAGTAATTGCGGGAGTTCTTATAATCGGCTCACTTAAAAGCGAAATTATTATTATGAATGTTAGCTAATATACGAAAATGGTCGTTCAGGGCTTATCTTTGCCGTTGCTGTCGGTGTTGATTGCTTCTCGAAAAAATGTCAAGCCAGATGAAATTAAATTTTTTTGCTTCTGTCATATAATTAGTAATAAAAAATGTGATGGGAGCTTTGAATTTACATGTACGAAAATTTTTATAACGAAATTGAGCCTGCAAAACGTCTTGAGATTCTTGACTCATTGCCTGAAAGTGAAGACTCTAAAATTATGCGCGAAATCTATAATGACAGATTCTCAGACCACGAGGGCAAAAAACGCAAAAATATTGATTGGTGGTTATGGCGGTGCGTGTGTCTTCAAATTTTGTGCAATAGGGGAAAATTATTCAGAAAATCGCGTGATCGTGAAGTCCTGAAGATTATCACCGAGCTTCACACGGACATTAACGACGAACCGCGTAAAAAATTTTTATACAACGAGTACAGGAACACGGCCAAGCGTTATTTATCGACGTGCAAGAGCGGTAGTTATGCAAGTTCGTTTTTGGGATTGAGGCAGGCAAGCGAGGAAGAAAAAATTTATCATGCTTGTCTCGATATTTGGCAAATGTCAGCAGGTGTAGCAAAATCTTCCGGCCTCACTGATAAAATGCAAAATTGGATAGATGCTTTGCGCGATGAGTTAATGATTTATAGTCCCTTATGCAGGGCAGAATATGAACGCCTGAATCAATAAATTAAGGAGGAAAATTTTATCATGGCAGAAATGATGTCTTAGCAGTTCCCGGCCAAATTGTAGAACTCGGCGAGTACGTCAAAGATTTGCATGTCATCCAGAAAATTACGATTGCGGGTCGATAGTTAATACGTCAATGATGTACAAGCATGAAGATTTTATTGACGCTATTAAATTCGTTCAAGAGTGAAAAGTACAGCACAAGTCCCTTCAGAGTGCGCGCAATATATTGACGTTGAGAAAGAGTCCCCGCTAAAATCTGGAATATATTTCGTATCTTTATCGGGGGGATTTCTGGCAAATTAATTAATGCCGGCTTGCTCGACAGGTGCGTAACTATTTGATTATGATGTTGTAACTCTTTACGGCGACGGAAAAACGGACAAAAGAGTCTTGGGTTCATTAAGCGAGGCTCTCAAATCTGACAAACGCTCAAGAATGCGCGTGCAGCTAGTTTCGTACACTATAATAGAAAAATGTTATGCGCTCCGTAATGCAGAAAGTAAATATTTATCGTACGTTGAAAGCAACATGAATAACGGCTAGGATTAAGCTCAGGTGAATAGGGCTAAATATTAAATTTTTCGGAATCATGTATAATATATCATATGAAGAGAAGAGAACAAAATATGCCATATTGATTTATTACAGTTTTTAATTGGCATAATGCGCTCGGAGTCGGCCCTTGTTGTGCGGGTGCGAAAAATTGCGTGAAAAGCTGTCCCCAAGCGCGAAAGATGTTGCAGAAAGTTTTTAGTTATTCACCTTCATTGATGCATTTATTGCCGGTTAAAAAAGTTTCCTTCAAGAATAATTTAATCCGGTGCAAAAATTTCATGCCTGAATATCTGCCTCCTGATAAATGACACATTTTCCATACTTTTTTGTTGGAAGGCAGAGTCCCTTTTTTGATGTAATTATCGTAAATTTTCATGAGGCCGCGCGTTTTTTCTGATGGCATGTGCAGAACCGTTACAGCATTGAATCTATAGCAGGTTGACACGAGTCTAAAATCTCCCGTCCAGAATCTGAATATATATGAGCTTGCATTACGTACGGAAATTTTTAATTTATCGGCAGTGATCGCGATTAATACCTCGTCGCCCATTTCTATAATTTGCCCGGCTGATTTAATTTTGTTGAAGAAATTGCTTGCTTCTGTGATAAATTTTTCTGCGTTTAACTTATTTGCTGCAACAAATTCCCCGCCATAACGAGTAACAAATTTTTTATCCGGGTAAAATTTTCGAGTCTGCCCTAAAAAATTTACGTAATCAGGAACCTTCAAGCCTTCATTTGTGTCGCCCAATAAAATATTTTCCTGCAATTCCTCCCAAAGCGGCGAAAGAGTCCCCTGCACGTAGACATCTGAATCGAGATACAAGAAATTTTTATAGTCAGTCTCGCGCAAAACATGACTCAACGCGCATAATTTATAGAACGCAAGTCCCCACGGAGTATTATTATCGAATCTAAATTCATCAAACGGGACATGAAAAATTTTTATGTCATCTCGCCTGAAAATCTCGTGAATCTCTGCGGAAATCTGGTCATCGCTTAAATTTGTAACAAGTGCGCAGTCTGTATCTGGATTATATTTTTTTGCGGACACGAGTGCGACGCAAGAATTTTTCAGGTACATTAACAAACGCTGATCTGTTGAAATATTTTTATTGAAGTTCATACCCGACTGCATAGAATCATCGTGTGCGAACGGAACAAATATCAAGTTCTGCATTATATCGCTCCTAATAATAAATTTGCTGTATTCGTAATCATAAAGCAATGAATAATTTTTGTCGAGCTAAATCCGATAAAATCACGTAAAAAAATTTGGTATTTTTCTGAAGTTGATATAAAATATTGCAAGTGTTTTGACACACTTAATTTCGCATTCAATGGCGCAGGCCGGGACGAAATTTCTTATTTGCGGAGTCCGTGTTTGCGCGTGGTCTTGCGTCATCGAAACCAGTATCCTTCCCCCTTATCGCTCAGTGCCCAACGCAAAGGCACTGAGTTTTTTATGTGTATGCAATTTTTATTTTACTGAAATTATGAGAGTCATTCCTTCAAGTTTTTTCACGATACCTGACTCGCCTTTAGTGATTATTCCTGATTCTGATTTTGCCTCCCAGATTTCCCCGTGACATTTTACTTGGCCTGATTGAGACTCGCTTATGTCGGAAATAATATTTACTTCGAGTCCTATCATGCCCTGTGAACCTGTAGAAATTTTGCGCCGAAATCCTTTAATCAGCAGGAACGCAGCAAGACTAAAGCATATCGCAAGAGCTACAGCAATCCCGATTATAAGCGTCAAAGAAATGCTCAATAACTCACCACCGGGCGCACGAAATAAAAATATTCCTCCAAGACAAAAAACGGGAAGACCTAAAAGAGTCAGCACTCCCATTGTGCCCGCAATTAAATCTATCGCCATTACGACAAGACCGACTACGATTAAGACAACTCCCGCCCAGTTAAACGGCAGCATCTTCAAGCCTATAGCACCCAGCAAGAACATAACCCCTCCGAGAGTCCCCAGCATAAAGCCTCCCGGTGTGATGACTTCAAAGAATATCGCCATTATTCCGCCGGTTACGAGTAAATAAGCAATTTCCGGACTTGATACGAACTGTATAATTTTTTCGCTGAATGACATACTGGCGCGCAAAACTTTTACTTCTGAGTCAAATTCTAAGCTCGTGAAATTATTCTGACCCATTTTAATGCGACGGCCTGACACAGCTTTTATTAACGAGCTGACATCACCAGCAATTATATCTATGACTCTTTCGCGTAATGCCTCGTTTGCAGTGAGTGAAATACTTTCATCAATCATTTTTTCTGTTATGGCTTGATTTCTGCCTCTTAGCTGAACGACCGAACGCATTTGAGCCTTTAAATCGTTGACAACTTTTTTGCTCATGTCGCCGGACTCGATATTTTCTCCGCCAGCTGTAACAGGATGAGCCGCGCCGATATTTGTTCCTGGAGCCATTGCCGCAATGTGAGCAGCCTGCACGATGAAAGCTCCAGCACTGGCCGCACGACCTCCAGAAGGTACCCAGACAGCAACGGGAATTTTTGAGGCTAGAATACTTTGTACTATACCCCGCATTGCTTCAACGAGTCCGCCTGGTGTGTCGAGCTGAAGAATTATTAATTTGCTGTTAGACTCGTTTGCGTCGTGGATGACTTGTTTGACAAATTCTTCCATTTGAACGCCTACAGTGCCGGATAATTCAGCGAGGGTAACTCTTGACTCAGCTAATGAACTTGAGACGCTGATAAATAAAATTAGTATTGCGAGAAAAAATTTTTTCATGTTAGATATTACCTCCTTTGTGATAATTTATTCTTTTGCGCCGTAAGAACGCAATAAGTCGGCCATTTTTTTGTGTCTGTACTTTACAGCCCATATTAAAGCCGTCTCGCCGTTATTATTTTGAGCGTTGATATCAGCACCTTTATTTATGAGCAGTTCTGCTACTTCTGTGCAGCCTTTATATGCAGCCCCCATTAAAGCCGTATTGCCGTCACAGTCCCTAGCGTTAATATCAGCACCGTATTTTAAGAGTAATTCTGCTGTCTTAGTGTAGTTTCTAATTGCAACCCTTATTAAAGCAGTATAGGAGAAATTATCTTTAGCATTGACATCAGCACCCTTTTTTATGAGCAGCTCTGCTATTTCTGTTAATTCTACGTCGCATTGAGTTATTCCCATTAAGGGCGTAATATTATAATATCTAGCGTTGATGTTTGCTCCATTATTTATGGCTTCTTTAATCCCGGCGACATTACCGGATTTACACAGATTCACAAAATCTTTATCGCTCATTGCAAAATACTTTAACTCTTCTGACTTCTTTTGTATTACTTCCTGTGTTTCCGGTTCAGATTGTTTATTGCTGCTGTCTTCCTTCAAATTTTTATATTCGCCGAATAATGAACGAATCCACTTAAATTTTTTCAATGCAACAATAAGTAGTACTACGCCGATTATTTCACCCGCAAATTTTTTCATACCTTCAAGTATAACTTCATAAAACATAATTTACTCCTCCTTTGTGAGTGTTTATTATTCTTTTGCGCCATAAGAACGCAAGAGATCTGCTGTTTCTGTGTGACTATAATTTAAAGCTAACATTAAAGCCGTCCAGCCTTTATTACTTTTAGCGTCGACATCAGCGCCGTATTTTATGAGTAATTCTGCTGTCTTAGTGTAGCCATATTCTGCAGCCCTCATTAAAGCAGTACAGGAGAAATTATCTTTAGCGTTTACATCTGCGCCCTTCTTTACGAGCAGCTCTGCTAATTCCGTGTAGCCTTTATATATAGCCCACATTAAAGCCGTCACACCGATATTGTTTTTAGCGTCGAGATTTGCACCGTATTTTATGAGCAATTCTGCTGTCTTGGTGTAATTTCTAATTGCAGCCCTCATTAAAACTGTATTAGAGAAATTATCTTTAGCGTTTATATCAGCACCCTTTTTTATGAGCAGCTCTGCTAATTCCGTTAATTCTACGTTACATTGAAGTACTCCCATTAAAGGTGTAATATTACGATTTCTAGCGTTGACATTTGCTCCGTTATTTATGACCGATTCAATTTCGGCGACATTACCGGATTTACACAGACTCACAAAATCTTTATCACTCATTATAGGAGGCTTTGACTCGTCTGATTTATTTATTTCCGGTTCAGATTGTTTATTGCCGCTGTCTTCCTTCAAATTTTTATATTCGCCGAATAATGAACGAATCCACTTAAATTTTTTCAATGCAGCAATAAGCAGCACTACGCCTAGTATCTCACCCGCAAATTTTTTCATACCTTCAAGCACAATTTCATAGAACATATTTTATTTATGACTCCTTCTCTTTACCCCTCCAGAAAGTTCGTACAGGTGAGCCCGTGAAGTCCTCAAGTTCACGCAATTTATTCTTGACGTGATTCTCAAAACTTGAATTAACGAGCCCCGGATTATTCACGAAAAATATAAACGTCGGAGGTTCTGACTCAGCCTGCGAGCAATAATAAACTTTCAACGCACGCCCTTTTTTGTCAGAAGGGAGCCTGTCAAACGCTAATACATCACGCATTAAACGATTCAAAATATTTGTAGGGATCCGCTTTTTCCTGTTCTCGTTGACTGCCATAACCGTTTGAATAATTTTATTTATCCCGCGCCCATTCAAAGCCGACGCAAATATAATCGGTGCAAAATTCAAGAACGGCATATCATCACGAATTTTTTTCACGAGTTTATCAGCTTTATTATCGCCCGTTACTAAATCCCATTTGTTAAGCACGATAATTAAACCTTTACCCTTATTCACGACATGAGCAGCAATTTTTTTATCTTGGTCAGTGCAGGGGTCGCGAGCGTCCATCAGCAGTAATGCAACGTCAGACCTATCAACCGCCGCAAGAGTCCTCACAAATGAATAATATTCAAGATTTCCGTCAAATTTCGCGCGCTTTCTTAGTCCGGCAGTATCGACAATCCTAAAATTTTGACCGTCAAGATTTACAGCCATATCAACAGGATCTCGAGTCGTGCCTGCAATGGGACTCACTAGTGAACGCTCAGAGCCCGTAATTTTATTCAATAATGAAGACTTGCCGACGTTAGGTTTTCCAGCAATAACGAGCCTTATTTCATCATCAAAAATTTCTGTGTCTTCATGTTCGGGCAGCAAATTAATTATTTCGTCTAATAAATCATCGAGTCCACGTTTATGAAGCGCGCTTATTGCCATAACATTATCAAATCCGAGCGAATATGCGTCATTTGCTAAATCGTCGTGTTTAACGTCATCAAGTTTATTTACAGCTATAATAACCGGTTTGTTTCCGGCCTTGCGAATGAAATCAGCTATTTCTAAATCAGAATTTGTTACGCCGTCCCGACCGTCAATCATGAAAATAATAACGTCCGACTCTTTCACAGCCTCGTCAACATGAGATTTTATTCCCTCGCTAAATTCCGTATCAGTTCCGAAAATTCCGCCCGTATCAATCACGTAAAAATTTCGCCCTCTGTATGAGACTTCACCGTAAAGCCTGTCTCTTGTAACTCCGGGCATATCGTCAACTATTGCATCACGCGAATTTGTGAGTCTGTTAAACAATGAAGATTTGCCGACATTTGGACGGCCTATAATTGCAATTATTCCAGCCATGATTATTTATTCCCGTGAATGTAATCGGCCAAGTTCGACCCTTCAAGACCTGCAGCAAGACCGACCGCTAATTTTATTCTCGCCTGATACGGTGAAAGCATACCGCCGTTAATTAATCCCATTTCGAGCAATTGAGACGCGCTGCCCTCAAAATTTTCTGTCGCCTGCACAAAACCGTCCGGATAACGTGAAGTCAATACAACCGGAATATTTGAACGCACAATTTTTCTAAGCAGAGGCACCCACACCGAAGGCACATCACCATCACCAAAACCGGAAATAATAAGGCCGTCAAGCTCCTCAAATCTTTTATCAAGCAACGCACGCAGCATTAAATCATTGTCGCCTAATCCAGCATTCAAAATCGGAATATTACGAGCAAGGGGATTAATAATTTTCTGGACATAACGATGACGCGGAAATCTCAACGAAATATAATTTCCTGAAGGTTGTGAGAAGACTCCAAGCGGCGACTCTGGGAATGCAAGAAGCCCCGAACGACTGAAATTTGATATTCTAAGAACGTCAGCAGGTGCATAAATTGAGTCCTGCACACAAATTAACGCGCCTTTACCCGTGCAGGCTCCCGATAATGCAGCTCTTATTGACTGGGAGAGTCTAACTGATGTCTCGCTGTTAGGTGTGCCTGCGTTGAAAATAGATCCCGTGAAAATTAAAGGAGGATTCAAATCCCATACGAGATCCGCAAAATATGAAATTTCCGCAAGTGCCTGAATCCCGCATGTAACAACTACACCGCGCGCGCCCTCGTCATGAACATAAGTACGCATCATTGAAATTAATTCTCCGCACATTCTCAGCGTATAATAAGAAGCCGGCTGTGAACTCCATTTTTGAAGCGCAACATAATTTTTTATGTCATCGGGGAGAAGTGAAAAAATTTCCTCGTCAGTTAATTCGGGGTTCTCGCTGCCTTCCTGACGCTGAACGATTCTGCCTCCAGCGAGTAATAATACAATTTTGTCTCTATTTTCCATTAAATAATTACACCTCTGAAATTTAATAGCCGTAATTTTCGCCGACTATAATAATATGATACTGCCGCCCTTTTACTGGACGTTCAAGAATTAAAATCGCTCTGCACATGCTTTTATCGTCTCTGCATTCGACACAATGACCGGCCTTAACACATGCAGTCTCTTCGTGCTGTCTTATAGCGTTTGGGATTGTTGCAGATTTTGCGCGTTTGATTCCGTCTGATAAGTCAAATGCAAGTTTATTGATTCCTATTATGAACAAAACGAGTCCGTTACCCCATGACATTCCGGCGACTCTGTTTCCTGTCCCGTCAATGTTGATAATTTCTCCGTCTCTGGTCAAGGCGTTTGCGCTCGTCAAGAAAACATCTGCGGTATTCTCTAAGAATCTTGCTTCTCTGCGTTCTTGATTTGACATTTCGCCCCAGTGCTGAAAAATTTTGTTGCCTCGATTCTTGAGTGCGTCGAGTGCGCCTATATCCCTAATTGTTACAGTGCCGGGGATTCCGACAGAAGCGTTTTGCGGGATAATTTCGAGAATACGTCTTAAAGCGTCTTGGCCTGTTGCTGCATATTCTGCTGTGAAACCGCGTTTTTGCAGAGCCTTTACAGCGTCGAGTCCGATAATTTCATTTGCTTTGATTACGTTGTCGTGAGTCATTTAATGAGCCTCCTTCAAAAATTGTAGTTCAGTTAATAGAGTCGGGTTCCTGCCGAATTTTTTTATTGCGTCGTCGTAAATTCGTTTAGCGTCGAAATATAAACCTTTGTGTCTATAAGAAGCTATCAGGCCGATATACGCGTTAATTTCGTTAGGGTTAAGTTCTATTGCCTGCGAGAAATTTATTATTGCGCTGTCATAGATTCCGAGATTGAGAGATTCTGTGCCTTCACGCATTAATTCACTGAAAGTCGGCGGAGTTTTTTGCGTGGGCAGGGGAGTAATTTTTTCGGGTTCGGGCTTTGTCTGCGCTGGCTCGTTATTATTATTCAGGCGTGAGAGTTCATTTTTTGCAAATTCAATATCTGCGCTGTCATTTGCCGGAAGAGAATTTATATACTGTTCCCACGAAATTTTTGCGGTCTGCAAGTTTCCGGCCTTCTCGGAAGATAAAGCAAGTCCCCGCAAGAAAGTTAATACATCGGGATAAAGTTTATAAGCGCGTTGATATTCGTTAGCTGACTCTTGAAAATTGCCCGCGTTATAGAGTGCAAGAGCTTTATTATTCAAGTAATCGGGAGTTTTCTTCTGCAAATAAATCAATACCAGCCACGCAATTAAAATCGTGATTACAAGACTTGTGCAATAAACAGCAGCGCGCTTTATATATGAAATTTGTATAGGTTCTGAGTTTTTCTCGTTTTCGGCGGCGGCTCGTTCTCTGCGTTCTTGTAGGATTCTCTGCAATCGTTGAGTGAAATTAGTTCCGTGAGGAGTCTGATTATTATATTCCTGAAAATTTATTCCCTGCTGATATTGTTCATAAAGAATCGAGGAGTCTTCGTCATCGTCAAAATTTATTTCTCCCCAGAGTTCCGGCGGAGGTTCGTCGAGACTCAATTGAAAGCCTGTTGCTGCTTCCTGCTGTGCTTTGTCCATTGATGAGACATCCGGAATTTTTTGCGAATTAATAATTTGTTCGCGGTTAAGTGCGTCTGGGTCAATGATATGTTGCGAGTCAAAAATTTGTGTCTCGTGAGACTCTTGCGTGCTTTGTTCGTGAGAGTCTGAAATATTTTGCGAGTTAATAATTTGTTCGCGCATAAAAGATTCTGAGTCGGGCGTATTTTCTTGAACGTTATTAATTTCGCTGTTGACTGCCTGTGATTCGTGAGACTCTGACGTGCTAATAAAATTTTCGTGCCGTCCTGTAATGTTTTGCGAGTCAATTATTTGTGATTCATGAGACTCCTGCGCGTTAATATTTTTCTCGTGAGCTTCTAGTGGATTAGAAATATTTTCACGCAAGTTATTAATTTCACTGTTAATTGCCTGTGATTCTTGAGTCTCATGCACATTAACATTTTCACGCGTTAAATCTTTGTCCGTAATACTAATAGGGGCGAGCAGAAGTCCCGTCCCTGTGCTGTCATCTTTATTGTTTATGCTGTCTCTAAGCCAGTCCATTAAATCATGATTCAAAATTTACAAGCTCACCTTTTATCGCTTATTCAGGTTTAATGATTTGTCAGTTTACCCCGATTTTAAAAACTTGGCAACGTTAAGCACTTCAGAACATGCTATTATTATGTATAAAAATTTCTTGAAAGCATGTGATATTTATGTCGGACATGAAGATAAAGACTTCTCGATTTGGGGAGGTCGAATATAAACAGGAAGACGTTTTATTTTTTCCGCGCGGGATACCTGCATTTGAGAACATGCACGAATGGATTTTAGCGGGCAATGAGGACAGCGCGATCAAATGGCTTCAGAGCGTCAACGATGGAGATTTAGCACTGCCGGTAACGTCCCCCGACGCAATTCAGCCGGACTACAACGCCCGAATCCCTGAAGATGAATTAAAAATGGTAGGCTCAATAAATCCTGCTGACCTCGCGTTATTAATCGTTGTCTCGATTCCTCCCGCTGCACCGTGGAATATGACAGCAAATTTGCGCGCGCCTATCCTCATAAATTTAAAGACTCATAAAGCAGTGCAGGTCATCGCCCTTAATGAAGAGTACCCTATCAGACATATAATTTTCCCTGAAGATGTCCGCGAAAAAATGAAGGCCTCTGCACAATTAAACGGAGGCGATAAATAATGCTCGTACTTAGCAGAAGAGTAAACGAAAGCATTCAAATCGGGACTGATATAGAAATTATGGTAATTGACGTTCGCGGCGATGTGGTGAGACTCGGAATAACTGCCCCGCAATCGACTCAAATTTGGCGAAAAGAGTTATGGGACGTAATTGTTCAGGAAAATAAGACAGCTGCAGGAGGTTCGACTCTTCCGGATTATAAAGCTGCTGCACGCCTGCCGTTGTCTACGTTCTCGAAATTGTCAAAGATTCCGACCGTTCATATTAATAATAGGATTGATGATAAAGAATGAGCGCGAAAAAAATTGCAATTATATTAGGCTCCGACAGTGATTTACACATTGCAGAAAAAAGCGTGAAGGTGTTAAAGACTCTTGCTCTTGACTTCACGATAAATATAATTTCTGCACATAGAACCCCTGAAAAATTGCGGGAATTTGCCATTAATGCGCGTGAAAATAATTTCGGCGTAATTATTGCTATTGCGGGAAAATCTGCGGCTCTTGCTGGTGTGTTAGCTGCTCATACAAGACTGCCGGTTATAGCTGTTCCCGTAATGAGTCAGGATTTAGGCGGACTCGACGCGTTATTATCAAGTGTCCAAATGCCTCCTGGTGTGCCTGTCGCGTGTGTTGCCATTGACGGCGGTGCAAATGCTGCGTGGCTTGCTGCAAGAATTTTATCTGTCAATGATGAAGTTCTCGCGCAAAAATTAGAGATCGAGACTCAAAAAATGTCAGAAAGTGTTGAGAGAAAGAATCATGACTTACAAGCAAAATTCTTATAAAGACTCTGGCGTTGACGTTACAGCAGGCTACGAGGCTGTAAAATTAATGCGCGCTCACGTTGAACGCACAAAAATTAAAGGCGTTTTCTCGGATTTAGGCGGATTCGGCGGAATGTTCGAGCTTCCTGAAGGACTCAAGAATCCCGTTTTAGTCAGCGGCACAGACGGAGTCGGCACAAAATTAAAAATTGCTTTTGCCCTCGATAAACATGACTCAATCGGCATTGACTGTGTTGCTATGTGCGTTAATGATGTTCTTTGTTCGGGTGCGAGACCGTTATTTTTTCTTGATTATGTAGCTGTCGGGAAAAATTATCCGGAAAAAGTTGCTGAAATCGTGTCGGGCGTTGCTGAAGGGTGCGTGCAGTCAAATTGCGCGTTAATCGGCGGAGAAACTGCAGAGATGCCCGGATTCTATCCCGTTAATGAATATGATTTGGCCGGTTTTGCTGTCGGAGTCGTTGAGCGCGAAAAAATTTTAAAGCCTTCTGACGTTAAACAAGGAGATATTATTATTGCTCTGCCTTCAAGCGGTGTGCATTCAAACGGGTTCTCGCTCGTGAGAAAAATTTTAGCAGATTATGACCTCAAGCAATATATAAACGAGTTCGGCAAAACTTTGGGCAATGAACTTTTGACTCCTACAAAAATTTATGTCCGTCAAGTATTACCCGTTATCGAGAAAATTAAATCTATCGCTCATATCACAGGCGGAGGCTTTTACGAGAATATACCAAGAGCTTTTAATAATGGACTCTCGGCAAAAATTGAACTCGCGAAAATTAAGACTCCCCCCGTTTTTGATTTTCTCAGGAAGGCCGGAAATCTCGATATTGACGAAATGTTTCACGTTTTTAATATGGGCGTAGGAATGATTTTATTTGCTGCTTCCGAAAACGTTGACTCGATTCTGAAAAAATTAAGCGATGCATATATAATCGGAGAAATAGTAAAATCTGAAGGAGGCGTAATTTTATGGTGAAAATTTCTGTCTTGGTCTCAGGAGGCGGAACAAATTTACAGGCTCTAATTGACTCGCAAAATAACGGCATTCTTGAGTCCGGTCAAATCGTGCAGGTTATTTCTAGCCGTCATGACGCATTTGCAATCGAACGCGCTAAACGTGCAAATATCCCTTGTGAGGTCGTGAGCTTTGGCGCAAATTTCGAGTCAAACCTCTTAGATTCCCTCAAAAAATTTAATCCTGATATTATAGTCTTGGCCGGTTTCATGCACATTTTGAGCAAAAATTTTATTGAGTCCTGTAATGCTGTAATTATCAACGTTCACCCCTCGTTAATTCCGGCGTTCTGCGGCAAAGGCTTTTACGGTCTGCGAGTCCATGAAGCTGTGTTAAATTCCGGCGCAAAAGTTACAGGAGCAACCGTTCATTTAGTGAATGAGATTCCCGACGGAGGCCAAATTTTAGCACAGAAGGCCGTTAAAATTCTTCCTGACGATACACCCGAAAAATTACAGCGTAGAGTCATGGAACGTGCGGAATGGGTTATTTTGCCGCGTGCTGTCGAGGAAATTTGCAGAAAGTTGGACAACAAAATTTTTGCGTCTCCGATAAAATATCCCGGTCGAGGCATTATAACGGGAATGACTGAATCCGGAAAAATTGCGCTTGCTTATTTCATCATGGGCAGAAGTCAATCAAGTAAAGCGAGAATATTTGCAAAGTCAGGCGATGATTTAATTATCAAGCTCGTTAATCAAGATAAAGATTTTGACAGCTCGTTAATTCTTTATTCGCCCTTAAGAGTTTGCGGCAAAAATATTATTATCACCAACGGAGACCAGACCGACACGATTTATGATTTCCTGAACGAGTCAAAAACTTTCGAACAAGCACTACGAACCCGCGAATATGAACCCGACGCACCTCACTACACGCCCAGAATCAGCGCAGTTATTACGCCTTCAGGTTATAAGCAGAGCATATTAAAACGTGCAGGAAAATTTTTCTTCGAGTACGAGTTTACAGCCGGAAAAGGCCATTTGATTCACACTTATAATAATGACGTAATGAGAGATAAAATTTTGCCGTCTTTCATGGGGGAGCCTAGAGAAATAAAAATTTGCGATGACATAAATTTATTCGCTGATTCTTTATGGTCAGAATTAAGCGATGATTACAGAGTTGCGCTTTACGTGAGATTTTACGAGCCCGATTTTACGAGCTGCACCGACAAATTATTTAACACTAAGGAGTGATTATCAATGAACGAGTATTTATTGAAATATGGCTGCAACCCCGACCAGAGTCCCGCAAGAATCTTTATGCGGAATGATAAAGATTTGCCGCTTGAGATTCTCAACGGAAGACCGGGCTATATAAATTTTCTCGACGCATTAAACTCGTGGCAGTTAGTGCGTGAATTGAGAAAAACTTTGAATCTTCCTGCTGCTGCGTCATTTAAGCATGTGAGTCCGGCGGGTTCAGCTTTAGGTCTCCCATTAAGCGATAACGAGCGAAAATTATTCTTCGTTGACGATAAATTGAATATAAATGACTCGTTACTGGCCTGTGCTTATGCAAGAGCGCGGGGAACTGACAGACTCTCTTCTTTCGGTGATTGGATCGCCCTTAGTGATAAATGCGACGCGATAACAGCTGAATATATCAAACGTGAAGTATCTGACGGCGTTATTGCTCCCGATTATGAACCTGAAGCACTCGAAATCCTCAAGACCAAGCGCAAAGGAAATTACGCAGTTGTGAAGATTGACTCAAGTTATGAGCCTGATTTACTAGAGACTCGCGACGTTTTCGGGATTACGTTTGAGCAGTCAAGAAGCATTGCCCCCGTTGTTGAGCCTGCAAAATTTGACTCACCCGTTACTAATTCGCAGAGCATTCCGGATTTTGCAAGACGTGATTTAATTCTAGCGCTGATTACTCTTAAGTATACTCAATCAAATTCAGTGTGCGTTACTAAAGACGGTCAGACACTCGGAGTCGGAGCAGGCCAGCAGTCCAGGTTACATTGCGTAAAACTTGCGTGTGATAAGGCAGATTTACGAATTTTGCGCGAACACCCGAAAATTTTAGCTCTCGAATTTGACTCTAAAATAGGCAGACCTGAACGCGATAATGCAATTAATGTAATTCTCACAACTAACAGCGGCATTATTTCAGATTCTGAGCGTAAAGAATGGCTTGCAAATAATTTCGGCTCATCACTCGGAAGCGACGCATTTTTCCCGTTCCCTGACAATATCGAACGTGCAGCACTCAGCGGAATAAAATTTATTGCACAACCGGGAGGATCGATTCGCGACGATTTAGTGATTAAGGCTTGCGAGTCTCATAATATTTCTATGGTTATGACCGGCAAAAGATTATTTCATCATTAAAATATTTGCACGTCGGAGCTACCCCTTCAATCCGGGCGGGCGGGTGGGCAGAACGAATTATATAAGCGCGATAAATTTTTGCATTGTAACTGGATATAACAACTTGAAAGGAGAAATTTATTATCATGTCTATCACTCTTGAACTTGACGCAAAACACGAACAGAGACTCGAACTTGTCTGTAAAACTTTGGAGCTTGACTCAACCGGTGCATTGTCTGAAGCTCTTGATATTTTCTTCCGCAAACTTGTAACAGAAGGCAAAATCCCCATCGAGGAGTCAATGTCAGGAATCAGCGACCCATCTTCAGAAAAAGATTATAAGCTCGAAGATATACCAGACATCAAGAATGACAAGAAATACGGTCTCACAGCAAAAGAACGTGAGAGTCTCGGCAAGACAGCAAAGAAAAATTTATCCAAAGCCGAACAAGGAGACCCCGCCGCACAAAATGTTATGGGCACTTACTACGAGAGCGGTAACGGACTCGAAAAAAATTACGACAAAGCTATTTACTGGTACACTAAAGCAGCTGAACAGGGTAACACTAACGCGCAATATCATTTAGGCGTTCTCTACAACAAGGCGAAAGAAAATCCTTTACGCGCTTATTTCTGGTTTGAGGTCGCGAGAATGTGCGGATTTAATATCACTCATATTCATCAAGACTATATAATCAGATTAACTGAAATGCTTTCTCCACGTCAAATAAAATCAGCTCAGGACGAGGCAGTAAAGAAAGTTAAAGCTATTCAGGGAGGCAAATAATTTAATGAACGTAATGATAATCGGCGGAGGCGGGCGCGAACACGTAATCGCAAAATATGTCGCGAAAAATCCTAAAGTCAGCAAGTTATACGCTCTTCCGGGCAACGGGGGCATTTCTCAAATTGCGGAGTGCGTGAATATTTCAGCAGAAGACATTGACGGAATAATAAATTTTGCACGGTCAAACGCTATTGATTTCGCAATTGTCGCACCTGATGACCCTTTAGCGCTCGGAGCAGTAGATAAACTTGAGTCAATCGGCGTAAAATGTTTCGGTCCTTCTCAGAACGCAGCAATAATCGAGAGCAGCAAAATTTTCGCGAAAAACTTAATGACTCGTTACAACATTCCGACCGCAAAATATAAGACTTTCACGAACTTAGATGAGGCTTTATCACATGCTGCACTGTCAGATTATCCCATTGTAATAAAAGCTGACGGACTCGCAAAGGGGAAGGGCGTTACAGTCGCTGAAACCTTCAAGCAGGCAAGAGAAGCAATTATTTCATGCATGAGGGACAAAGCATTTGGTACGAGCGGCGAAAAAATTTTAATTGAAGAGTGTCTGCGCGGGCCGGAAGTTACTGTTTTAGCGTTCACTGACGGAAAAACTATAATCCCGCTTATTTCTTCAATGGATCACAAACGAGCTTACGACGGCAACAAAGGCCCGAATACAGGCGGAATGGGTGTCGCTGCTCCAAATTTTTATTACAGTGATGAAATTGCTGACGAGTGCATGAATAAAATTTTTCTCCCGACAATTAAAGCTCTTAATCAGGAAGGACGCACATTCAAAGGCTGTCTTTATTTCGGATTAATGCTGACTCGCGAAGGCCCTAAAGTTATCGAGTATAACTGCAGGTTCGGCGACCCTGAAGCTGAAGCCGTTATCCCGTTATTAGACAGTGATTTATTTGATATTATGCTCGCTGTACGTGATGAAAAATTGCAGGATTTAGACGTGAAATTTAAAAATTTGTCGTCATGCTGTGTTATTCTTGCGTCAGGAGGCTATCCGGGAAAATATTTATCAGGCTATGAAATTGATTTCGGCCAAGCAGATAATATCGAAGGAGTCGAAATTTTTCATTGCGGGACAAAGTGTGAAAACGGGAAATTTTACACGTCGGGCGGTCGGGTCTTGGCAGTAAATGCGGTTGCGAAAGATTTTCCGTCAGCTCGTGAAAAAGCGTATGAGGCAGTAAAATACATAAAATTTGAAGGTATGCGCTACAGGTCTGATATTGGAGCAGGCACAAATTAGACATTAAATGCGGGGATGCACATTTAAACACGTTTCCCCGCGATTTGTATTATAAATCGTGAATAACAACAATTTTAGAATTTATAATAATAACGGGGGGCTCAAGCACTGAACTAAAATTTTATGTGAAATACTTGGAATCGAGAGTCCTCCAATGGGAAACTGACCGTAGAACACGCTTAAAATATGATGTACACTCGATTCATTCATTCGATAAAAATCGTGATTATTTCTTAATTCGCGCAAATAACTCAACGAACAAGAAACGCCAATTTTACAGCATAATAAATGAACAGCCTATACACTAGAACGCGCGCGCCTTATTGTTATAGCTGCATTACGTCTCTAATTATATTCATTCCTGTTTTGACGAGATTTATATTTGCTTGGCTGCCCATGTGGCCGACTCTGAAAATTTTTCCTGACAATCTGCCGTAATTGCCCCCAACTGCTAAACCCTTTTCACGCAATAAATAATTAAATTTTTCCCACGTAAATTTTTCAGGCACATAAAACGCGCTTACAGTCGGCGAACAAAATTTTTCATTCTTCGGGAAGAGCTTTAATCCCATTTCACACGCCATATCACGACATAATTTAGCGGCTTCTTCATGACGTTTGCAGGCGTTAGAGATTCCCTCGTTCATAATTGACTCTAACGATAAATTTAATGCCTTCATTGCGTGCCAGTTATGTGTGTAAGGAGTTAATTTTTCCCCGTAAATATTTCTCCAGCCGTTATAAGACTCATAACCGGAATAATTTACGCGCTCGATAATTTCCCATGCCCTATTTGAAATTGTAGAAATCGATAATGAAGGAGTCAGCGACAAAACTTTTTGACTTCCGAGAAGGCCTATATCAATTTTGCACGAGTCAACATCAAGCGGCGCACCTCCTGCACTTGAGACAAAATCAACGACAAATAATGCGTCAAATTCACGTGCTATGCTGCCCAGTTCAGCAAGATTTATAGTCAGAGTCCCTGAAGGAGTCTCGCAATGTACAGCAGTTATAACTTTGGGACGAAATTTTTTCACATGTTCGCGCACAATATCAGGATCAGGAATCGAATCATCTTCAAACGCGCAAATTTCAGCATTGACTCCGAAAGTTTTCGCCATTTCCGCAAAGCCTTCACCGAATAAACCTGAAGAAATAGCTAACATTTTATCGCCGGGCTTGAGTGTGCATTTAAGAGAAGCCCATAAAATCGACATTGCCTCGCCTGAAGTGATAATAACGTCATTCTTAGTGTGCAGAATATTTTGTGTTAAATTCTGATTCTGCCGGTAAAGCTCAAAAAATTCGTCCTCCAAGTCAGGACTCGCAAAATCAGTGTTATAAGCTGCTCTAAAATTTTCGGGAATGCTGACGGGGCCGGGAATTAGTCCTATTTTGTAACGTTCGATAATAAATCACCTGCAAAATTTATTAATTCTGACTCGTTTAATGCGTGAGTCTCTATTGTTAGTGTGATATTATCACCTGCTTTGATTGCGAGGACAAGGGGCAAAGTTTCGCTTCTTTCGAGTATAGCGCGCTTTTGTGAGATATTGAGCACTACATAATCTGAAGCCGGCCTAAATAAACCCTCTGAATCTTTCATGCATTCAGGAACGTATAAATTTCCTGCTCCGCTGCCTTCTGTTAATATAATATCAAGTGTACCGCGCGGACTTGTGCGCAGATAACTTCTATACACGACACGGCCAAAATTTTTATTTCCTGCTGTTAAGGGCGTAATATCCTCGCTGAGTAAATGCCAATTTTGAATCTTATCGGGTAAATCTAACGCAAAAGATTCTGACGCTATAAAAATTGCAATCAACGCTAAAAATTTTCTCATAATTCTTTTACCTCCTTAAGCCATAATTTACGAACACGTGAAAGAAATTCATCATAGACTCTGCTTTGGAAATCGGGAAAAGTGTAATCAAAGCTCTGCCACTGCTTAAACCTGAATCTCATTGTAACTTCCGCAAAAATTTCGTCGCGCAAATAAATTCTGTGTGCGTGATCCTTTGTTGACGCGAGAATCAATCTTGCACCGTCAATATATCCCGGATCAATGTTTACAGCTCTGATATTTTCACGGCTGCGGGATTCTATTTCTATTGCTTGATGTTTCCAGTCTGCGAGTCCTCCGGCATAAACGAGTCCCGGAAAACTCATAAATATTCGATTCAAATTCGGGGAAATTTCGTCATAATAATTAGTCTTGTCGAACGGGACGGATTTGCTGAATAATTCAGGTTCGCCCCATATTTTTGCGAGTTCAGCTATTGACCATTGCAATAAATTTTCATTGTCTGACGGATAAAGAATCCCCGTTATTCTCTTGACTAAAGGTTTACTCATTCATAAAAGCTCCTTCGTGATCTCTTAATTGACCAGCTGCTAATAATGCCATTGCTTGAGGGCCGATATTTGTAATTACGTCATCAGGTTTGCGAGGAGTAGAAATTTTTTCGGGTTCCTGCTTCTTTGCGGGTGCTTTCTTGGCCGGTGCTTTCTTTCGCGGGGGCATTTGTATATTCAAGTAACCCTGTAATTCTCCGTGCCATTCACAAGCTCTGAAAGTTTTTGACTTGCCTTCGGGAGGATTGTCGAGTCTCTGCCATTTTCCGCCCTGAGATTCTATTTCCCTAGTCCATGCTTGGCCGACCGCTGCCCACCAAGTTATATCCTGCGCGTCATTTAAATCTTCTGTGCAGTCATCAATTGAATAAATGCCGGCTTTCAATTTCTTGAACGCTATAAATCTCGTGCCGCTTTCAGAATCAAGAGTTACAATAAATTCGTCCTTGTCGGGTAATTCATAAGCGTTTAATCTCTCAAGCTCGGAGCCGAACAAATTTTTTGCTGTGTCATTAAGGCGCAAATTTCCGCGTGAAGAAATCGCAAACGGTACAGGAGCCTCCCACCACTCTGGATAAACTGGTTCATCAGGGTATAAAGCAGCTTCTAACGTGCTAATAAATGAACCTGTCAGAGTAACATAAAGCGCGTTGACTTCATCAGGATAATCAATTTCTTCAAGGTCTACGGGCCTTACGATATTTCGCGCAACTAACTGCGGGAGAGTCTTGACCATTGAGTCAGCACAGCCCCTTTCAACGAGCGAAACTAATTGCTCCTTCATCAACGCAATAACATCACCAGAATCAGGAATATACACGGCATATTCAGCGACAGAACCGAAAAGAGTCCGCAAGAAAAATAAAAGCGTTGACTCCGGCGTTAATAGCGTTAAATTATATTCTGACCTGTTCACGGATTATATTTCCATAAGGGCATTAGCAAATTCTGCCGTGTCAAAATTATTCAAGTCGTCAGCACCTTCACCCAGCCCGATATAACGCACTGGAACGCGCAATTTTCTAGCAATCGAGATAACGACTCCGCCTTTAGACGTGTTGTCATATTTCGTTAATATAATCGCTGATACGGGGATAATCGCATTAAAAGTTTCTGCCTGAGCTACAGAATTTTGACCGAGCACAGAGTCAAGCACTAAAACAGTTTCGAGTCGCTCCTGCCCTGCCTCACGCAATAAAACGCGGTGAATCTTGCGTAATTCTTCCATTAAATTATGTTTATCATGCAAACGCCCGGCTGTATCGACGATTAATATATCAGTATTTGAACTCTCTGCGGCCTTGAATGCGTCAAATGCAACTGCTGCGGGGTCGCTCCCCTGACCTTGTGCAATGACTCTAACGCCGGAACGTTCACCCCAAATTTTTAACTGCTCGACTGCTGCTGCTCTGAAAGTATCTGCT
The DNA here is from genome assembly GCA_017443945.1 of Synergistaceae bacterium. Taxonomy (NCBI): domain Bacteria; kingdom Thermotogati; phylum Synergistota; class Synergistia; order Synergistales; family Synergistaceae; species Synergistaceae bacterium. Next base: position 5,205 of record JAFSXS010000056.1, on the reverse strand, counting down.
GCGGCCATTATTACGCTTTTACCCTGTTTCTTGTACATTGAAGCTAATTTTCCTGCGCTGGTAGTTTTTCCGCTGCCGTTGACTCCTATCATGAGCAAAACTAAAGGCTTTTTCGCGGGATTAAAACTTTTGCCCATTCCCGGAACTGAGTCAAGCTCTTGAGTAATCTTGTCAACAAAAATTTTTTGCAGGTCAGCAGGTGTCTTCACGTTTTTATTCTTTGACTCGGCCTTGAGGAAGTCAATAATTTCTTCTGTAAATTCGAGTCCTGTATCGCCTGAAATTAAATTTTCCTCGAGAGAGTCCCAGAAAGAGTCATCAAATTTTTTAGAGGAGAATAATTTTGCTATTCCGCTGCTCCATTTTGCTTTAACGCTTTTGAGACCCTCGCGCAATTTTGAGAATATCGCCATTAGTTACCGCCTTTGATTCTGCGCATGAAAATAAATTCATAGCCGTATTGACCTGTTGTCGTGTCCTGAGTCCTTCTTGAGCCGACGACCTGCCAGCCTGCTTTACCGCGTTGAGTCATTCTTTCTGTTATATTCGGGTCAAGAATGAAATCAATCGAGTATTCATAACTTGCAGGAGCTTCAACAGCTGAAGGAGCATTTAACGAGAGTCCGTCTGTGCCTGCTGAAATTCTGTCAATGAGTGATCCGACTCTGAAGTAAAGCATAACGCCGACGACTAATAAACCTGTCAGCAATAATGCAGTAATCAAAGCTGCCCACGGCCTTTTTGCGCTGGTGCCGTCATTTCCGCCCTTACGGTTTTCGAGTTTGTCTCTGATGCTCATAATTTTTTCATTGCTTCTTTCTTCATCTGGATTTATGTGAGTAATAATTACTGATTCTGATTCGGGTGGTGCTTGTAAATCTGTCTCCGGCTCGATAACTTCCGGAAGATTTGTATCTGAGTCTGTGTCGTCTTCATGATGGTCATCGCCGATAATTGACGCTGCTTCACTAAGTGCGCCCAGTGATGAAATATCCCAGTCGTTTGCGTCATCGTCGGTGCTTGAGTCCGGGTCTGGGTGTTCGTTGTCATCTAATAAGCTCGGCAAAATTTCGGGTTCGCTGTCTGATTCTGGTTCTGACTCTGAGTCAATATCAGGTATTAAATCGGGTTCTGACTCTGGTTCGGGTTCAGGATTAGAGTCAATGTTGGAGTTAGAAATATTTGCGATTTCCTGCAACAAATTTTCTTCTTCGCCTGCAGGTGGATTATCAGGTTCGGGCGAGTCAATATTTTCGATTTCGATAGGTTCAAGTTCTGAGTCGGTTTGCTCGTGTGAGTCTTCCGGTTTAGATTCGGGTTCTGATTCTGTCTCATCATGTGAGTCATCATCAATAATGCTAAAGAAGTCATCAGGTTCGTTATCTTGATTATTTTCTGAGTCGTCAAGCGAAGACTCTTGATTTTCCTGCGGTAATTCTTCCGGCTCCTCGTTGAAATCGGGTATAAATGACTCTTCCGGTGCTGACTCTTTTTCCGGTTCCGGCTCTGGTTCGGGTGCAGGCTTCAAATCAGTTAACGGCAAATCGTCGAAAGGGTTTAAATCTTGTTCGAGATCCTGATTTGATTTATCTTGTGCTGCGTCGAGGGGAGACTCTGACATTGCCTGCGCGATATTAGCACGTAATTTTTCTTCTGCTGTCTGCTGGTCGTTATTGTCGAGATTTTCAAAGTCTGGCAGCTTGTAAGGTTCCGGTGTATCGGGCGAGTCAAGAGTCAGGGGATTTCCTGTCATGGCTTCTGCGATGTCGGCCATTAATTTATTTTCTGCTGTGTTAGTGTCTTCCGGCATTGTAATACTGACTGGGGCGGCTTCTGCTTCGGGGTCGGAGTCTGGCTCTTGTTCAAGTTCTGACTCTGAATCGGGCGAAATTTCTTCGGGTTCGTCGTTGTCGGAGTCTTCGCTGTCATCAATTACGGGAATATCGGGGAGTTCATTTTCTGAGTCGTCTTTGTCCTCGATAATGGGAATTTCCGGCAAATTTTGCGATTCGTCTTGAGTCATTTCGTCGAAGTCGTTTAATGAGTCAGGCTCGCTAATTTCTGAGTCGTAAGTTATTGAGTCTTGAGTCTCGTTTTCTTGTTCGTCAGAGTCATTATCAATTACCGGCAAAGGCTCAGGCTCGTTAATTTCTGTGAAGTCCTGTAATGATTCTGAGTCGTCATTGTTTGAGTCTTGAGGCTCGTTTTCTTGTTCGTCAGAGTCATTATCAATTACCGGCAAAGGCTCGTTAATTTCTGTTATGTCCTGTAATGATTCTGAGTCGTTATCGTTTGAGTCTTGATTCTCGTTTTCTTGTTCGTCATTGCTTGATTCTATTTTCTTGTTCTCAGGTTTAGCAGCTGGCAAAAATTCTGACTCTTCACTGTAACTATTATCGATTTCAGGAAAATTTTGCGTTTTCTGCGTATAGTCTGGGATAATGTCGGGTTCATCGCTGTAACTGTCATCAAATTCCGGAATCTCTTGAATTTTTTCATCAAGAGTAATCACAGGCAAAGGGGCAGGCTCCTCGCTGTAACTTGCGTCAAATTCTGGAATTATTTGTGTCTGAGGCTGATTCTTGTCAGATGTAATAATTGTCTTAGGCTTTGCAGGCGGTGATTTAGGCTTGTGAGTTATGCCCGCATTGAGTCTCTTCTCGAAGTCATGAATAAATGCATCGGCCTCACGTTTTAGTGCGTCTGAAGTATGAGTCCGTAAAATTTTATCTTTACCCTTTGAAGGTTTTAACGGCTCGCCTTCGAGGGTTTGTCGTAATTTTTCTTCTGCTGTTTTTTCACTCATTGTATATTGTCCGTCCTTAAGAACCGCTTTAAAGTCTAATTATAAATCATGATCGCAATAAAAAAAGCCTCCGTATTATTTTACGGAAGCTCATACCCTTAATTTATATAGCCTCAACGAGGTTCGAACTCGTGTTTTAGCCTTGAGAGGGCTACGACCTGGACCACTAGTCGATGAGGCCATCACGATGTAAAATACTACCACGAAAAATTTTTTTGCGCAAGTTTTATTATCGAGGCTGTTATATTTAACTAACTTAGTTTATTAAAGTCTTTCGGAAACGTGCATTTATAATTACGGGCGGGGAAAAACGAGTCGCACACATGCAACAAATTTAATATATAAGCTCAACAAAAATATTTTGTCATAGTTTTTCGAAAATATTTATTAAACGCTTACTCACGCAAAATTTTATATTCATTGCACAGAAGGACGGCGATAATTTAGCGGCTATGACTGCAAGAAAATTTATATTAGTCTCGGGTTCATCAAATTTATAGTCAGCACACTTTAATAGCTGTAAAAAATTTTGTATGTTCGCGCCGGTTGTAAAAAGGTTTTCGCTTTTGACTTTGCATTTAAAGTGTTTTCATCATAGCAAATACATTTATAATATTAAACGCTGATTCACGCAAAATTTTATATTCACTATACAGAAGGACGGCGATAATTTAACATCTATGAATGCAGGAAAATTTATATTAGTCTCTGGTTCATCAGGAAGCGGGAAAAGCCTTTACGCCGAAAATTTATTAAACCCTGACTCACACAAAATCTACATAGCTACAGCAAAAATTTATGATGACGAAATGAGAGAACGAGTCGCACGTCATAAATTAATGAGAGCAGACAAAAATTTTATCACAATCGAGAAATCTCAAAACTTGGCCGAAATCGCGAATTTATGCCAAGACTCAAGCGTCCTAATCGAATCCCTTACTACTTGGACAGCCAACGAAATTTTTTGCGGCAAAATAATAAATGACTCCGACTCAGTAATCAACAAAATTTTTCGCGACTTCATGCACATTAAATCAATCTGCAATAAAATTATTCTCGTGTCAGACAATATTTTTTGCGGCGGGATAACTTATGATGACTTGACAGAACATTATATAAAGACTCTTGCTGAACTCCTGAAAATTTTTGCACGCGAGGCCGATGACGTAATAGAAATTTTTTCCGGATTGAGCTTACACTACAAAAACTAGCATAATATTTTATAATTATGTAATGAATGAACGATCAGAATTAAATTTTAATATCGGCTCCGAAATGGAGACTTCGGACTATGAAAATTTAGTTACTCAAATCATGGCGAAGGTTAATACGCTTTCACAGACGGGATTTGAGCAGCTTGTTACTGATTTGTTGATTCGTATGGGCTATGAGGTCTACAAGAACGCAAGAAGACGCATAGCAAGTTCAGCCATTCAAGGAATAATAGTTGAAGACAGACCGGGCTATAATCCGATTTACATTCAGACCAGAAAATTAGAGAAGGGGACAATAATTACAAGCTGGAGTATGCAGACATTCGGAGACGCAATCACACGCAAGGCCGGACGGGGTTTACTTGTAACAAATGCAAATTTCTCGAAGCCTGCACAAGATTACGCAAAGGAGAAGCACATAATTTTAATTGACGGCCATATTTTAGCGCGCTTGATGATAGTACATAATTTTTGCGTGAACGTCCGTGAAGTTGTAGAGTTCAAGTCAATAGATCCGGGAGCATTCAAGGACTATGAGATTTGATCATAAATTTTTGAAGGGAGTTAGATTACTTTGCAGGAAAATTTTTCGTTTTCCAAGTCTGACAGGTTATTGACGGCCTGTTCAATTTTTTATGTTACCTTGCCGGTGATTATATTTGCATTGGGCTGGGTGAGATATTATTATTCGATTCCTATTGCGCTTATACTATGTTATTTCATGTACAGCATTTATGACGAGCTTGCTTCACAAAATGTTTGCGTGATGAGTAAGGGCTCTGCTAAATTCTGGCTGATAACGTGCGCGGCTTTGTTGTTCTGGGTGTTCTTGTCTGGGATTGGCGGATTGGGATTTCAAAACTGGGATTTTACCGCGAGGAATCCAATTTATCACGATCTATGCAATTACAAATGGCCGGTGGTTTATGATTTGTCGCTTCAGAGTGAAAATGTACGTGCGATAACGGGTGAAGGTTTTGCGGCATTGTCATATTATTTTGGCTGGTGGCTTCCTCCTGCATTGATCGCAAAAATTTTTTCGCTGGGTTATACGGGTCAAGAGGCTATATTATATTTCTGGGCTGTAATGGGAGTCTTTCTTATTACTTATAATTTATGCAGATTCTTCCGTAAAAACTCTTATATAATCCCTGTGTTATTTATTTTCTTCAGCGGCCTTGATGT
>JAFSXS010000055.1 GCA_017443945.1 Synergistaceae bacterium | reverse complement strand
CAATTACAGGCGGGAACGGGTAAAGCTCCCGACGTGCTAGACAAAATCGACTGTGATGAGATTATTGACCAGTTAGCAGATATGTACGTAATACCGGCGGGCATTGTCTTAGGAGATGACGCAGTTCAGGCAAAACGCGATCAGAGACAAGACGAGCAGAAAAAATTACAACAAATGCAGCATGGATTAACAGCACTACAGGCCGGAGCACAGGCAGCCCCGCAAATCGCAGGAGCTATGAAGGATTTAGCAGAGTTGCCGAATAATATGGCGGCAAATGATCAGCTAGAAAATATGACAAGTATGATGACGGGCGGTGATGTTATGTGAATGAGTTAATGCGAAAACAAATACTCAAAGACTATGAAGAGATTTTAAACACTGACGCAGGGCGGCGAATTCTAGGCGGCATATTTTACGCAGCAAGATTAAACAGTCCCGGGCCGTTGAATGATTACATGCAAGGGCGGCGGGATATGGCACTAACAATCGCGAATACAGTCCGAGAAGTCAGCCCGCATTCACTAGCAAATTGCGAAATCTCATACAAAAATTTTATAAAGGAGTTCAGCAATGGATCAGACCGAGCAGACAACACAGACAGAATCACAAACGACTACGAATGAACAGACCGAGCAAACGCAATCAGTAACACCGGCACTATTTGACGAACAGCAAGACAACTCACAAGACAGCAGCGAAGCCAGTAATCAGCAAGATAATAACTCTTCAGATCCAAATCAAGACAATCAAGAAAATCAAAATCAATCACAGCAATTAACGGAGCAGGATATAAAGATACCTGAGGGTTTTACTTATGATAAAGAAGTCGGGGCGAGTTTCTTGGGAATTCTGAACGACGAAAAATTATCACGCAAGGAATTAGCGCAGAAGCTCACAGATTTATATCACGCTCAAAATGTGAAAATGCTTGAGGCTCTGAAAGCTGCTGATAGTGAACGGCTGAAAAAGTTTGAGTCAGACATGGCGACGGAAAAAAGCGAATGGCTTAAACAATGTCAGAGTGATAAAGAATACGGCGGGCAAAACTGGGAGGCGGCTCAATCAATAATAGATAGAGGGTGCAGGCAGTTAGCAACTCCTGAGGCCGTGAGTCTCATGCAACGCTATAACTTGAATACTCACCCTGAAATAGTCCGCATGTTTTATCGGGCCGGTAAATTAGCAAGTGAAGACAAGTCCGGCATCGAAGGCAACGGACAAGGAAAGACGCAAGATATTGCTATGGCGATATTCGGAGAAAGTTTAAAAGATTATCACAAGAGAAAAGGGGAATTATAATAAATGGCCAGCGAGTTTTTAACACTGATGGATTTACGAGCGACTCTCATGCCAGACGGGAGCCCCGTTAAGTCCTACGCTGAATTATTAGCGAAAGAGAATGACATTTTAGACGATATACCATGGACGGCCGGAAATTTATTAACCGGAGATATACACTTCAAGCGGACTGCATTGCCTAAGGCTCAAATACGCAGAATTAATCAGGGCTTCGATTCAAGCAAAGGAGCTAAAGAGTCTGTAACTGATACATGCGTCGAAATAGTCTCAAGAATGACAGTAGACATGAGAGAATTAGATTTAGCACCTAGTCCCGAAAATTATTTATTGAGTGAAAGCAAAGGGCATATCGCAGTCATGAATGAAGATGTAGTAACAAGTTTCTTTTATGGTGCTGATCCTGAAGGGATTCGGGGAATAGCTCCCAGACTCGGCACACTCTCGCATAATCAAGTAATAGACGCGGGCGGAACTGGTAAAAATCTTGCGTCTGTCTATATAGTGAAATGGGACACTGACGAGATAACCGGAATTTACCCGAAAAATACAAAGGCCGGTCTTGAGGTCTTCACAAAAGAAAATGAATATGTTCAGGATAAAGACGGCAAAATGTTTAGAGCTCATGTTACCGAGTGGTCATGGTTCGTCGGGCTTAAGGTCAGAGACGAAAGATATTTAGCGAGACTTTGCAATATCGACAGGGACGCGCTATTAACTGGGACTGACGCAAAAGAGGCAAGACAGGATTTATTCAGAAAATTAATAATCGCGAAAAATAAAATCTATCACGCTGAGCAGGGGCGAGTCGTAATGTATGCTGATCCTGAAATATTTAACATTTTGGAAATTGCGGCATTCGAGAAAGCAAATCTTGCACTAGGTTATACGGACATTGAAAGCGATAGAAGAGTGCTTAAATTCGCGGGAATTCCTATAAAACGAAATGACGCGCAAAGCATAGCAGAAAAGAAGGTGGCCTAATTATGATATTTGACTATGAGCAAATGTTTATCGATGATAAGAATAATACACAGAAAAATATCACAAGCGGAGTATTAGGGCAGGCTGTCGACATTTCCGGCAATAATCAAGGGCGGGGATTTCCGGCGGTAATTGCTATAGCATTCAGCAGCGACACAACGGCAACGGCTGATCCTGATATTCAATTCGGAATTGAGACAAGCGAGAGTGCAGAAAATTAGAGACTCTCACAAGAAAATCTTGCAAGAGTCTCATTCTATGCTATAATTTATTTGTGTTTATGTTCATGTTTATTATAAGTGCATACTAATATTAGGTATTATATCACACTCTGTTAAATATGGGCAAATATTTTATATGGAGGAAATTATTAATCATGTCTGAAATTAAGATTTACGCGTTTAAGGATTGTAACATTCGCACAATCAAGATTGATGGTGAGTACTGGTTTTGTGTTAAGGATTTATGTAGAGGGCTGCAAATTTGCAGAAGTAGTGATGTTGTTCGTAGAGCATTAAGAGGTGAGAAGACTCGTAAATTTTCTGTGCCTATTGATGTAAATGCTCCTTCGCGTGAGTCGTCTAAAAGGCGCAATACGCTAACGAAGAGTCCATGTCGAGAATGTTTATTTACAGATGAGAGCGGAGTTTATACGCTGATAATGAGGAGTAATAAACCGCAGGCGCAAGAGTTCCGGCACTGGGTAACAAATGAAGTTCTGCCGAGTATACGCAAGACAGGTAGTTATACAATTCCGCAAATAAGAGACGCGCAAGAAGAGTCGCAAATGACTCGAAATAAAATCACGTTTGAAGTCTTAGTAAAAATTGAAGATGGCGCGAGTGTTAACATCTCTGAGAGTTTCCCGGCTGGTACAACTTCGCAAAAAGTTTCCGCAATGTGGTGTGATATGGTCGGTACTGTAAATAGTATTTTGTGCACTATGGATCTAATACAAGAATCACAGTCAGTGAAGAATTATATCAACGAGCTATAGGACTTGTTAGAGGTCAACGGACAATCAAGCCGACAAGTACGCAAGCAGCCCAGCAAGGAATTGACACGGCGGGAATTCCTGACTACAGGACAAATGAAGAAATAGCAGCTTGTAAGAGAGCAGCCCCGAATGTTAGAGATAAATTATTACAGCTTTATCCGTGGACTTTCGCGAGAAGTAATGCGACACTCACGAGTAATTCAGCAGGTGCGGCGGGCTGGGGTTATGGATTCACACTTCCGGCGGATTGTATGACTGTCTTGACTGTCTTAGCAGATAAGGACGGTGCGATTATTCCCGTAGAGTTCGAGCAGTCAGGAAATACAAATCTTTATTGCGACTACTCACAAATTACAGTAAGATACACAAGGCAAATTCAGGCAATAACAGAATGGCCTGCAAGTTTTAAAGATGCATTTGTATATTTGCTAGCGTCTGAAGTAATGCTTGCTGTAACTCCTGCAAATGAGGGAACACTCAACGCCATAAAAGGATTTGAGCAGGCGGCAACGGCAATAATTCAACAGGCTTATAAGATCGGAGTAATCAGAGCAGAGACAAGACTCCCGATTAAGAATGCAATAATAGCGCGGGCTGTAGGATTATTAAGGGGGATTCCGTCCGGTGAAGTCTTAATACCTGATGAGAGATCACAAGATGAGGCGGCTTCAGCTTTGCGGGTATTCGCAAGTGTGAGAGATAAATTATTGAGTTCTTATGCTTGGGTATTCGCAAGAAAGACAGCAACACCGGCAATGTTGAGCGAGTCAGTACCGGGCTATAAATATACTTTCGCGCTCCCGTCTGATTGTCTGAAGGTCATTAACGTAATAACAAAAGATAAACGCTCAATCTATGACTGCGAGAATCAATGCGATTATATGCCCGAATATCCGGAAAATGTCGAACTCGTGAATTATGAGACAACAGCAAACGAGCTTTATACAAATTGCAGTGCTATATATATTAGATACACTTATAAAATAGAAGATATATCAAAATGGGCGGCGGAATTCACCGAGGCTTTTTGCGTGAGGCTTGCTATTGAAATCGCATTTAATACTAAGATTGAGGCTAATGTGATTAAGTTCTTAGAGCAGAGATATACACAAATAATACAAGAGGCACAATTAAGCAGGGTAATTTACAGCGAGTCAGGGCTTCCAAAGTTTAGAGACGCAAGAAGACACACAGCGCGTCAAGTTCCCTATTTGGATTATTCGGGAATACCTACAAGGCCGTGCAGTCCGTTGGATTATTGCGGGGTGTGCGTGAAGTGAAAATCTTTCAGCCGAGTTTTGCAAGCGGAGAGATAAGCCCGTTATTACATGCAAGAGTAGATTTAGCGCGTTATTCTACAGGTTTGGCAGAATTAAGAAATATGATAGTTCTTCCTCAAGGCGGAATAACAAGGCGGCCGGGATTTATGCCGGGTAATGTGAACGGGTTCGGCTCGTTCTATGGTGCAGAGGCAAAATTAATCCCGTTCGTGTATAACTCTTCAGACAGTGTAATGCTTGAGTTCGGAAATTATACGGCTCGCGTGTGGGTGATGTCCGGCGGAAGTGCTAAGGCAATCGCAAATTTTGTTACTCCCTATGCACTGTCAGACGTTCAGGCGTTAAGATATGTTCAAAGCGGCAACGTTTTATTTCTCGCGCATAAGAGTTACAGGCCTAAAATGTTGACTAGAAAGTCATTAACTTCTTGGGAATTCACAGATTTAGATTTTCATGACGGGCCATTTATTGACGGGTCAGAATGGGCGCGCGGTGTTGAGCTGATATTACACAAATTAACATGGACTAACGGCAAATATAGAATAACAGCAGCTACTAAGGATAATGCGGCATTATTTAATTCTTCGCTGATTGATACGCTGTTGAAAGTTGAATACACAGTAGAAGGCAAAACAAGCACTCTAAAAGCTGGTACAAGTATGACATATTCAGAGGCTTTTGAGGTAAAAGGCACAATGAATGTTGTTACTACAGGTTCAGATTGGCGGGGTACAGTCTTCATACAACGCAGTATAGACGGCGGCGCGTCATGGGTAGACATTAAACAATATGTAAGGCGGGACGTGAACACTCAAGGGCAATGGGATTTTACGATTTCAGAGACTGAAGATTACGTGTTATACCGAGTTGCAGCAATTGCCGGAGAAACTGAAACAGATCAATATAGCAGGACTCGCAGAATAAGAAGCATATCAGGCGGCGGAACTACAGACACAACAGCAAGCAGCGGCGAAATAGTAATCACAATCAGTGTAAGCGGCTTTCTTAGGCGTGAGACTTATAAAATTATGTCGGTTGCAAATGCTCATTCAGCGACTTTGACACTACAGGATGAACTCGCGGCAATAACAAATCGAATTACGGACACTGTCTCCGTTAAATTATGGTCAATGGGTTCATGGGGAATTCAACAAGGTTATCCGGCGGCTATTGCGATGTATCAAGACAGATTAATTTTTGCGAGTACTCCGTTACAGCCTCAAACTATTTGGATGAGCAAGACGGGAGATTATGCAAATTTCGGCGTGTCTGATCCTTTGAGTGATGACGACGCTATAAATATCACTCTGGCAGGAAGCAGCGCAGATTGTATTCACAGCCTAGTAACTACACAAGATTTATTTGCTTTCACCGAGTCGGGCGAATGGAGAGTCAGAGGCGCGGGGGATTCCGGTGCGATTTCTCCGACTGCATTAACAGCACATCAGCAGACTAATATTGGAAGTAAAGCACTTCAGCCCATATTAGCAAACGGCCAAATAATTTTTGTGCAGACTCAAGGTCAGAAAGTTTATACTCTGGGTTATGATTTGAATATTGACGGCTACACAGGGCATGAAATATCAATCATGAGCGCGCATTTATTCGAAGGCAAGCAAATAATCAGCATGGCCTATCAGCAAATTCCCGACAGTCTTTTATGGTTCGTGCTGGATGACTCAAGCGCGGCGGTTTGTACTTATAATCCTGAACATGAAGTAATAGGCTGGTCAAGACAAGAGATTTCTAAACACTACGGCATGAGGTCAATAGCAGCATTACCCGGACAAAAGCAGACTGAGCTGTTTTTAATCACATTGAGTGTAAATATTTGGCTCATGACTCTTAACGAGAGACTAAGCGAAAATAAATACATGGATAATACAAGCTATTATGAAAGCTCAATGAGGACGCTGCGGGTAAATTCAGAGGGAGAAAACGGCAGCTCTTACGCGAATAAAAAATTAATTCCGAGATTGATAATTCATTCGCTGAATACTTCAGAGGCTTGGGCAGCTCCGGGAGATTACAGCGATGAGGGCAAAAACTGGGAGCGGCGCAGGCGTGTAAGATTTGATAATACCGGATATTTAAGCGATTCAGATTTGCAGCTAGATAACGGGTTCGCTCGGGACGCTTGTATACAGATTAGGAGCGAGCAAGGGCAGGGATTGACAATCTTGGGAATTTCACCGACAATAACGCAAGGAAGTTAAAAGACGGGGAATAATACCCCGCCAATGATGGTTACATCTTACGCGTTAGGGTTCTCATTAATTGCTCCACTAACAAATCAAAGTTATTAGCGGCGGTTTGCTTAATGGATAAAGCCTTCTCGGTGGTGAAAGAATCGTCAAGGGTAATATTAATCTCAATTTTTGAGTTCCCTATTTCACAATAATTCTTATAAGAGAAACAGCCTTTTACGTGTGCGACTTTGTGAGATTTTGATTCTTGCTGTGCAGGTTCGGAAATTTGCGGCTTATCAAATCCCGGAATCGTGTATGTTCCTGTTCTGTGCAATAGAGGTAATACGTCCTCGAATACCCATTTTTGATACCTCTTAGCTTCGGGTTTGTTGCTCCTCATGATAAGACGATATAATCCGGCCTCTGTTACTAATTGCGTGCAAGGCTTGATGGCAGCCCACTTGCCGGGGTTTCTCGTACCTTTGGTAAGAGTTAAAATTGAATCATTTGTCTTGCGTAATAACTCAAATAATTTGATTCTTTCGTCTTCTGGGACAACCTTACATAAAATTCTGCTAACGTTACTCGAAGTTATATCTAACATTTTGCAAACATCGACAGCAGCAAAATAAAATGTCTTGTCATCAACGACAACAACGCGCAACTTTTGGCCTAAATAATAAAAATCTATTAGTTCGTACATGGTTTAAAACCTCCAATAAAAATTTGGCAATAATACATTAACTGTGCTATAATTATAAATAATAATATGCGCTTACTATAGACAATACGACAAAGACGCGTGCACTATTCGAGATAAATAAAGGAGTAGGGCAGATTGAGGGAGTTACAGTAAATATGAGTTTGCCTGAAGAAATGCGCCGAGTACATTTTATAAATATGGTGTATGTTGCAGACGGGCCGAGCGATATACCAGCATTTTCACTAGTAAAT
>JAFSXS010000054.1 GCA_017443945.1 Synergistaceae bacterium | reverse complement strand
TTAATTGTCATTATGTGAGAGAAAAATTTTTTGCATAAACGCGACTCCAGACTCAAACCGGGCGGGCGGGTGGGCGGAACCAATTGTAACGCGACTCTAAATCACCTGCTTTGATTGCCATTATGTGAGAGAAAAAATTTCGCAATAACTTAACCGCAGACTCCATCACGAATAAAAAATTTTCCGGCCCTCATAAAGTATAATGAACTTAATAATATAGATGTTACACTCAGTATGCGCAAAAAAATTATAATGCGAGTGTGGGGGGACCCCCAAAGCCCGTCCCCCCTTGCCCCCCCTCCCCGCCCATGATTCGCGCGCATTAAGTGTATCGCCTATAAATAATTAATTGCGAGGCTCTATCATGAACAATAAAAAAATTTCTGTAGTAATGGCTTCTTACAACGGAATAAAATATATTTGTGAACAACTTGACTCAATCAGGACTCAAACTCTTGCGCCCAATGAAGTAATTATCTGCGACGACTGCTCAACTGATGGCACATTTGAATTTTGCCGCGATTACATAACGAAATATAATTTAACCGGCTGGAAAGTTTTTCGCAATGAGACCAATTTAAGGCCTTCTAAAAATTTTCGTGAAGCTCTCTCAAAGTGTACAGGAGATTATATTTTCACGTGCGATCAGGACGATATTTGGATGAATGATAAAATTCAAGTCATGACTCAGGCAATGCAGGCGAATAATAATATAAAGCTCTTGATCTCAAACTATATAGCAATAGACTCAAACAAGCAGCAAATAAAAGTTAATCTCAAGAACGTAAACAGGGACGACGGCGAAATAATACACTTACCGCTAAAAAATTGCTGGCTCGAAAATATCCGGCCTGGCTGTGTTATGGGATTTACGCGCGAGATTCTCGAGAAATTCAAAATTTTTGACATAAGCAATGATCTTCATGATTCTATGTTATGGAATTATGCAGCAGTAACAGACTCACTTTATTTAATTAATAGACAGCTGATATATTTCAGACGGCACGAAAACAACGCTACAGCAGCAATTCACCCGCCTTTAACGATTGAACGAAAAATTATGTTCCTGCGCACTGATTTAGAGACATACAAAAGTTTTGCCGCACATTATAAAGAACTCGGCATTAACGAGACTAATCGCGCATTACTCGAACGCAAAGCAATTTTTATCGAACAGCGAATAAATATGCTCACCCGTAAAAATTTATTTGCTATTATATATTTCGTGATTAAGAATATAAAATTTTATCCGACTTTGAGAAATGCGTTATCAGACATTTACGCTGTAATATTTAAATAAGGAGATTACAACTTGAATAAACGCTCCATTATAAAAAGTTTTTCGCGGCTTCACGGCAATAAAAGTATCTTAGAGCGCGCCGGAATCTCTGCACGTGCCTTTACTTGTCCGAATGAGCCTCACGCAATAGCAGTTTTTCCGGATTTACTTCAAGCAGCAGAATTTTTGAATGACTCTAGGACTCTTCACCCTGAACGAAATTATTTTATGTTGAACGAGCTGCCTTTATCCGCACAAAATACCGGAATCAAAGCATTATTACTCGAACGCGGCGAGACAATTAGACACTGGGTAAAAGATTCGGGGATTCTCATTGCGACTCCTGGTGCGTTAATGTCGGCTTGCCTGCTTGGAAGTGCTGAATTACACATAAATTTATCGCAAAATATTTCGGCCGAAAAAATAAAATCGTGGCTCGAAGTTGCCGGCTACAAACGTTCAAATTTAGTCTGGGCTCCCGGGCAGTATATTCAAAGAGGTTTTATTCTTGATGTGTTCGACCCAGGTTATGCAATGCCGCTGAGACTTGAATTTTTTGATGACGAAATCGAACGAATCGGCGCATTTCACCCCGACACGCAGAAGAGCAGCACGGAATTAATGACTCTTGACTCAATCACTCTGCACGGATTAAATGAGTCTGTGCAAAAATTTCCTGATGATTTATTGCCGCCTGATACATGCATAATTCTTTATGAGCCTGACAAAATCGAGACTCAGTCAGAATCTTTTACATGGCTGTGGCGTGAATTATATTTTGAGTCAGGTGCGGAATATCAAATAAAATTTTGGCCGGAAACTTTTAAGAAATTCGCGAATTTTCCCATCATAAGAATCACATCAAGTCCCGACAAAGCAAATTCAGAGCTCATGACCGAATCTCTTCCCGCGTTTAAGGGCAGCCCTGAATTAATTTTGCATTTGTGCGCCGACCTTCACGACAGAAATTATAAAGTTACAATTTTCTCGAATAATCCCGTGTTTAAGAAATTGCCGTATGAGATTAACGAGTCTTCATTAACTGCAGGATTTGTCGATAATGCATCAAAACGCGCGTTTATTTCTGACAGGGAACTATCCGGAATCAACGCAAATATTTCATTGACTCAATGGCGGGCTCCTAACGAATGGAGCGAAGGCCGATTATCACCGGGGCAGCTTGTAATTCACGACGATTACGGGCGGGGGGTCTTCCGGGGAATCGAAAATATTCGTGCGGCAGGGTCTCCTGTTGACGCGCTTGTGATAGAATTTGCAGATAATCAGCGTTTATTAATTCCCGTCCTGCAGTCATATAAAATTACGGCACTCAACGAACACGAGAACGAAGACACGACTCTTGACAGCCTCAAGGGTAAAGCATGGAAGAATAAATCACAGAAGACTCAAGAGCAGGCAGCAGAAGAAGCTAAAATTTTACTCGAAATCTACGCAAAACGGGAACTCGAACGCAGACCGCCATTTGATTCAGAAAATGAAATGTATGATGAATTTGTGCGCGCATTTCCCTACAATGAAACATCAGACCAGTTAAAGGCAGTAAGCGATATAATGCAGGACTTGTCATCAAATTATCCGATGGATCGATTATTAGTCGGTGATGTAGGATTCGGAAAAACTGAAGTGGCCTTGCGTGCAGCATTTAGAGTCATAAATTCAGGCTTTCAAGTGTGCGTGTTAGTGCCGACAACTATTTTAGCGCAGCAGCATTACTCAACGTTTCAATCGAGATTAAGCGGTTTCCCTGTCAAAGTCGGGCTTGTGTCGCGGTTCGTGAGCTCTAAAGAAGTCAAGCAGGTGTTAAATCTCACGTCAGAGGGCAAAATTGATATATTAATCGGGACTCATAAATTATTGCAGAAGGGCGGAGTCAAATTTAAGCGTTTGGGCCTATTAATAATTGATGAAGAACACAGATTCGGAGTAATGCACAAAGAGGGCTTAAAGCAAAATTACGGTTCTGTTGATATATTGAGTCTCTCGGCGACTCCGATTCCCCGTACGCTTGCTATGTCATTAAGGGGTTTGCGAAGTATTTCTGTGTTGTCTACTCCTCCTGAAGATAGATTGCCGGTTTCTACATTTGCGGGAGTATGGAACGCTTCAATTATACGCAAAGCAATTACTTACGAGCTTAACAGGGGCGGACAGGTTTATTTTCTCTCTAACAAAATTTCACGAATGCCGGATCACGAAAAAATGTTACGCGCTTTCTTCCCTGACTCGCGAATCAAGACAGCTCACGGCCAAATGAACGAGAAAGAATTAGAGTCTACTATGCTTGAATTTTATTCGGGGCAAATTGATATATTAATCGCGACAACAATTATAGAAAGCGGCTTAGATGTCGGACGCGCAAACACGATTATAATCGATAACTCGGCTGAATTAGGACTCGCTCAAATGTACCAGTTAAGGGGCAGAGTCGGACGCAGAGGCGAGAAGGCGTTTGCTTATTTCTTTTACCCTGATAAGAACTCATTGACTCAAGATACGCAGGACAGACTCGACGCAATTTCTACAATGACTGATTTAGGGTCGGGCTACGAGATTGCAAGAAGAGATTTAGACATCAGGGGCGGCGGCCAAGTCGGGGGCACAAAGCAGCACGGAAATATGAAAGCAGGAAATTTCACAGTATTTTACAGAATGCTTGAAGAAGAATTAAACAAGTTACGCGGAGTCAAATTGCCGAAAAAAGTAGAAATAACTTCAGACAGGGGCGGCGGGTTGATTCCGTCATATTATATTCCGCAGGATGATGTGAGAGTTACAATTTATCGCAGACTCGTTAATGTTGTGGGACTTGATGAACTTGATAATTTGCTTGCTGAAATGTTAGACAGGTTCGGAAAAATCCCGGACGAGGCGAATTATTTAGCTGGACTCACTGCAATAAGAAATTTCGGCGGAGAATACGGAATTAACAGCGTTGAAATTAGAAAAAGTGTCGTAAATATTAATTGTTTGACTCGCGAACTTCCTGACAATATCAAGAAATATTTGCGTTTTCTTGGCCGTAACATGAGATATATTAATTAATGCTATAATATTTTTCACGAGGGAGTCCCGGATGAGAAACAGGGCTCATCGTCCAAACGGGGAGCCGCCCTGTAGAGTTGAGGTGAATG
This sequence comes from Synergistaceae bacterium, assembly GCA_017443945.1. Lineage (NCBI taxonomy): Bacteria > Thermotogati > Synergistota > Synergistia > Synergistales > Synergistaceae > Synergistaceae bacterium. Next base: position 35,782 of record JAFSXS010000054.1, on the reverse strand, counting down.
CGATGACTGTTAAACGGCCTCGTAAAACCGGAAGACGCAAACAGCGGCAATCGTTCCTCCCCTGGATCGATAAAATCGCCGCTGCCATCTTCTGGGTCGTGAAGACTATTCTACTTCTTGTAGATTGGTTTACCCGTTAAGGGTGTAATTCACGATTTAGTTTTTCTGGGAGTCAGCTAACTCCCTCACCGCTGCTCCTGTTATTTTATCACACAAAATTTTTCTCTGTTATAATATTTTCCACGAGGGAGCCCCAGAGAGTGAGCAGGGACTCTTCGCTGATTGGGGATCCGCCCCTGCAGAAAGGCGGTGCAACGCGATGCCTAAAAAGGGTCGTAAGAACAACGCTAGTAACAAGAAGCAGCGACGTGATTTTCTGTCAGGATTTCACCACTTAATCGCTGCTCTCTTCTATCTTGTGAAACTTGTCCTTTGTTTATTGGATAGGTTCTCCAGATAAAGCTGGCTATTTTTTTAGGGGATGACTAGCTCCCTCATTGTCGCCCCTATTTTATCACAATTAATGCTCTTTTGCGGCCATATCACGTAAGACCCGTCTTAAAATTTTTCCCGTGCCTGATAACGGAAATTCATTCACAAATTCTACAGCTCTCGGAACTTTGAAGTGTGCTAATTTCTCCTTCGCGAATCTTATAATGTCGCGTTTTTGTTCGCTGCTGTCGTCTGCCCCTTCTTCAAGCAAAATATAAGCCTTCGGTATTTGTCCGTTAATATCGTGCGGCATTCCTACAACAACTGCTTGACGTACTGCCGGATGTTCTGCTAAAACTTTTTCGACTTCCTGCGGGTAAACGTTGAAGCCTCCGACAATAATAATATCTGTTACTCTGTCAAGAATATAAACAAAGCCGTCTGAGTCAATTTTTACGTAATCGCCCGTGTTGAAGAATCCTTCAGAGTCAAATCTTTCTGCTGTAATTTCAGGCGCGTGAAAATACCCCGGTGTTACTGAAGCTCCCTTCACCCATAAAACGCCTTCATTATCTGTTGTGTCTTGGCCTTCTCGTGTTCGCAGCTTATAATCGTAGCCGTCAATTACTTGGCCTATGCTGCCCGTTCTTTGTGTGATACAGTCTTTATTCATGCAGATAACCGGCGATGTTTCCGTGAGTCCGTAGCCTTCCATGATGTCGCGCCCTAAAAAATTTATCGCCTGCTTATGTACGTTAGGATTCAATTTGTCGCCGCCTGTGCAGATTATTCTAATTCGTGATAAAGGCTCCGGGGGCATTTTCCCTTTTTCGACGGACATTAACAAAAATGACATTATCGCAGGAACAACATACATTACATCAATTTTTGCTTCTGTTAATGCTCTTATCGTCAATGACGGCGGCAGGAACGACGGAACACAAGCAATTTTCGCGTTAATCAGAAGGGGAAATATTATCGTCAGCGTATAACCGAATGAGTGAAAATTTGGCAGGACGTTCAAAAATGTATCTTTGCCGCTGATTGACTCGACCATTTTATTTGTTGCTATGCAGTTGCTGTATAAATTCTCGTGAGTCAGCGGTACAGCTTTGGGAAGTCCTGTCGTGCCTGAAGTCGAAAACATAACCGCGTAATTTGCCGAGTCAGGTTCGGGAGGCTGAGTCTTTCCAGTTATCTCCGGCAATGTGTCAGCGTTTAAATCACACGTGAAACACGGCCATTTGAGTCCCTCTATGTCATGACCGGAAATTACTGCAAAAGGTTTGATTAATTCAAGAGTGCCGGCTAATGACTCATAACCGGATTTCTCGTTCAATGGGCAGAAAATACCGCCTAATTTCCACACTGCAAGCGATATAGCAGGAATCAACGGCGAATTTCTCAGCATGACTACAAGTCTTTGACCGCGAGAGAATCCAGCACGCTTTAAAACTTTTTCGCAATTATTTACGATATTCAGCAATTCCCCGCGAGTGTGCCAGACTCCGTCAACCCAGTAACAATTTTCAGATTGATTTGACTCAAGATTGGGGATAATTATATCTTCAAGTCTCATTGTTTATCACGTTCTTTCTGACGCAGGACGCGCCTTAAAATTTTTCCCGTCGCAGAAATCGGCAGAGACTCTACAAATTCTACGCTTCGAGGTACTTTATAGTGTGAGAGTCTTTCTTTGCAGAATTTTATTAGCTCGCTCTCAGTTGCATTTACTTCGGGATTGCGAATAATAAACGCTTTCGGGACTTCGCCGCTTATGTCATTAGGCATTCCCACAACAACAGCTGTATTTACTGCCGGATGCTCTGACAAAATCGCCTCTACTTCCTGCGGGTAAACGTTGAAGCCTCCGACGATAATAATATCTGTTACGCGGTCTAAAATTTTTATGTAGCCGTCCGAGTCAATCTGCACGTAATCGCCAGTGTTAAACCAGCCGTCTATGAATCTTTCGCGCGTTACTTCCTCCGCATGATAATAGCATGATGTTACAGAAGGCCCGCGAGTCCATAAGACGCCCTCTCCGGGGATTGTTAATTTTTCGCCTGATTCGCTGCGTAATTGTAATTCAAATCTCGGCAATGCTGGCCCGACAGTACCCAATTTTCGCGACGCTGGAGTCGGATTCACGGCCAAGACCGGCGAACATTCTGTGATTCCGTAACCCTCGATTACTGGGACTCCGAATGCTGCTGTGATTCTGTCGTCAAGTTTTGTGTTGTATCTATCTCCACCGGCGATAACGAGTTTTATTCCGGTTAATTTTTTTCCGGCACGTTCAAGCATTGAGGCAGCAAATCCTAACATAGTAGGCACAAGCAATAAAACAGTAGGCTTTGTGAGCTCAAGAGCTTTTATCACGTTTGAAGGAGGCATAAAATTTGCAACTAAAACTTGAGTCGCTCCTAACACAAACGGGAGAACACTGCAAATTGTGAATCCGAACGCGTGAAAGTTAGGCAGGACATTTAATAAACTGTCTGACTCGTGCAAGTCCGGTACATGTTCAAGACAAGCTACGCAATTATCATAAATATTTTCGTGAGTCAGCGGTACTGCTTTAGGGTCGCCTGTTGTGCCTGATGTCGAGAAAATTACAGCAAGAGTCTTGTCAAAATCGTCTGAAGGCTGAATCTTTCCCGTAAAATTTTCATTGCCTGTTAAATTCTCACTTCCGAGTCTCGCGCAGACCCAGCCGGAATTTTTTAACGAGGACTCTAACTCCGATTTAACGCCTTCTGATAATATAACAGCAAAAGGTTTCAACAGGTCGAGAGTCTTTAATAACGAAATTTCGCCGGTCTTCTCGTTCAACGGACAAAATATCCCGCCGAGCTTCCATGTCGCGTAAATAACAGCAAGAGTCATCGGTGAATTTGGCATTAATACAGCTAATTTCTGGCCGGCCTTAAAACCTGAGTCACGCAGTAAATTCGTAACTTTTTCAGCAAGTGCGCCGAACTCTTTGCGAGTCAGCCATTTATTATTGAACCAGCAGCAAGTTTTGTCGGGATATGAATTTATATATTTGTCCATGCAGCTAGAAAGATTCATTTATTTATTTCTCCTCTCACGCTTTATAAAATATGCACAAAGAATTATAACGCCGCTTACAAATCCTGAATTACAGCCGCCGCTTCCTCCGCCTGAAACATGAACGTTTTGCGCTTCAACGACTCTGACAGTAAAATATATTGTCGTAGCGTCTCCGTCGGGATATGGTCTCGCGGTTAATGCTATGTCAGCACTTCCGATTTCGTCGCCTGCGTAAAGTATTATGCTTGTGTCGTCAGAAATTGTTTCAACGGTAACGATATTTTCTGCGTATGAATGAGCCGTCAAAGTATACGGGTAATCTTCATAAATTGTATTATTCATGTCGACTGATACTAGAGGGGTAATTATTCTATAGTTTTCCTGATAAATTGTAACGTCGCTAATTTGCGCGATTGAAGCTCTTAAACGTTCCCGCCGTTCTTCTGTGCCGACAGTGATTAAAATCGGGTCTGACATTATACCGACTTTCTTGCCGGTTGAGTCCCATCCGTGAGCACGTGCTTTCAAATAAGTGCTGCCTACATTTAGTGCGTGTACATAATTTTGCGAGTCAATGCTTATAATCGAGGAATTGTCAATTTCCCAAGTGATTCCGTAGGGGGGGTACTCTAAAATATTCAATGATGAATCGAACGGCAAAATTTCAAAGCTGACTCTTTCTACAGAATTTATCTGCATGTATGGGTAGCAGTCTATAGAAATTTTTTCGATTGCAACGGGTAAAGACTCACAAGATCCTGCATCAGAATAATTTAATTGCGGTCTTGCTGTGCCGGTCTCGTCAATATTTACGCTGTAATCATTCATAACAAAATCTCTTGCGGGTGATGTACTAGTGAGATTTATAATTTTCACGCCGTTAATAATTTCTATCATGGGTGAACCGTCAGAATTTGTTGCTAGCACGCTGCTTAATGTCTGATCCATTAAATTTGTCGCGTCAAAATTATAATTGCTTGAGCCTATAATATTTTCAGAGCCGGTTATATTTCCTGAGTCAGTCTTGAAAATATCTCCGCTTGTGTTGCCGATAATTATTGACGCAAAAATATTTATTGTCCCGTTTCTGACAGCGAGTCCGCCGCCGTTTTCTGCGATATTTCCCGCGATTGTGCAGTGATATAAATTAGTTGTTCCGTTAGTAGCAGCTATTGCACCGCCGTAGTATTCTGCTTTGTTGTCATAAAATGTGCAGTTAGTGAAATCAACTTTTGAGTCTTGCTCGATCCTGACTGCTCCTCCGTCGCCGGTTGTAATGCTTCCTCCCGTGAAAGTTATGCGGTCAAATGAAATTGTGCTTGATGAGACAGTGAAGAGTCTTGCATTATTTGCCGCTGTGAGATTGACTCCATTTCCGCGAATAATAACGGGCATTATTGCATTAATTGTAAATTCTTGAGTAAGAGTCAAATCTTTCACGGACGAGTCGAACTCGATAATATTTGCTTCTGTAACTGACGGAGAATTTACGCTGTGAATCGCTGACGTAAACGAGTCAATATCTGTAACTGTGAAAGTTTCCGCCCATGATAAAGAACTCATCACGAGCAAAAATATAATTGCCGCAAAAAATTTCTTGTGCATGATTCTGAATCAAACCTCCTGAAAAAAAGTTTATGCTATATTTTAACTGTTGAGTCTGGATTCTGTGAAAGATTCTAAAATTTTTTGTGTAATATTTTGCGTTAATCAGCGAATCATAATAATTTGCTTCTACAAAAAGTTTTAAGCCTGCAATATATTCGTGAAAGATTCAAAAATTTTTTCTGCAAAAATATACGTGAGAAATTTACGCCGCTAATTTTTTATGACTCGTTATAAAGTATTGCGATATGTCATGAAAATAAATATTTCTGTAGTTGTAAATGTAGTTGTAAAAGTTTTATCTTATGTCAAGCAAAAATATTCTGTGTTGATTATTATAGCTAAAGCAAAAGCAAAGTCAAAGGCGAAAAACTTTTTTTGTAGTCTGGGCCGATTGTTCGTTAATGGCTGCTCCCGTTCATGAAAAATTTTCACAAGTCTTTATCCCTCAAATATAACAAGCAAAGTCAAAGGCGAAAACTTTTTTGTAACGGTGCCGATTGTGCGTTAATATGCAAAAGTTTGTCCCGCGTGGCTGAATGTGAACCGGGCCCGCCCACCCACCCAATATAGTGCATCGCGCGTGGGAGAGTTTTAAAAAATTGCGCATACAAAATTTTACGCCGTATCATTTATTTTATTATTCGCTCAATTGTAGTAAAATCTTATCACAAATAATTTTACACACTTTATATATATTCCGAGGAGGGGTTTTTCACTTATGGCAAAACGAAACTGGAAAACTATGGACGGAAACGAAGCAGTAGCACACGTAGCTTATGCATTCTCCGAGATGGCGACAATTTATCCCATTACACCGTCATCACCTATGCCCGAACATATTGACGAATGGGCAGCACACGGCCGCAAAAATATTTTCGGTCATACAGTCAAAGTAACTGAAATGCAGAGTGAAGCAGGAGCAGCAGGAGCTTGTCACGGCGCATTATCAGCAGGAGCACTCGCAAGCACTTATACAGCATCACAGGGATTATTACTCATGATTCCTAATATGTACAAGATCGCAGGCGAATTACTTCCGGGCGTTTTCCACGTAACAGCAAGAGCAATCGCAATGCACGCGCTTTCAATTTTCGGCGATCACAGCGACGTTATGTCAACAAGAATGACAGGTTTCACAATGATAGCCGGCGGTTCAGTTCAGGAAGCTCACGACATGGCAGCAGTCGCACACTTGACAGCAATTAAATCAAGCGTTCCTGTATTGAATTTCTTTGACGGATTCAGAACTTCTCACGAGATTCAGAAAGTTGACGCATTCGATTATGACGACCTCGCAAAATTAGTCGATTATGACGCAATCGCAGCTTTCAGAGACAGAGCTATGCGCCCGGAGAAGCCCTACACAAAGGGAACAGCTCAGAACCCTGATATTTTCTTCCAAGCAAAAGAAGCATCACAGCCATTCGTCGACGCAGTACCCGACATCGTAGCAGGTTACATGAATGACATTTGCGGCATTTGCGGTCGTGAATATCACCCGTTCAACTATTACGGCGCACCCGATGCAGATAGAGTCATTATCGCTATGGGGTCAGTATGTCAGGCAATCGAAGAGACTGTTGACTATCTCAACGCAAGAGGCGAAAAAGTCGGAGTTGTCGAGGTTCATTTATACCGCCCGTTCTCGCCGAAATATTTCTTTAGAGCACTGCCCGCAACCGTTAAAGCAATCGCAGTTCTTGACAGAGTAAAAGAAGTCGGCGCACTCGGAGGCCCGTTATATGAAGATGTCTGCTCACTCTTCGCAGGAAATTGCAGAGCACCTAAAATCGTAGGCGGACGCTATGGACTCGGCTCAAAGGATACAACACCCAGCGATCTCAAAGCATGTTTCGACAACCTTAAATTATTCGAGCCGCGCAATAATTTCACACTTGGAATCATCGACGACGTAAATGACTCTTCATTAATTCCTACAGAGCACATCAACGCTGCTGCAGAGGGTACAGTCTGCTGCAAATTCTGGGGACTCGGTTCAGACGGCACAGTCGGAGCTAACAAGAACAGCATTAAAATTATCGGCGACCACACTGACATGTATGCACAGGGCTATTTTGATTATGACTCGAAAAAGTCCGGCGGTATCACAATGTCGCATTTACGTTTCGGCAAATCCCCGATTAAATCAACATATTTGATCGACAACGCAGATTTTATCGCCTGCCACAAACAGGAATACGTGAATCAATATGATTTACTTCACGGAATGAAAGAGGGCGGAACGTTCTTACTTAATACACAGTGGATGACTCTTGAAGCACTAGAGGAACATTTACCGGCCTCACTCAAGCGCAAACTTGCAAATCTCGGCTGCAAATTCTACATCATTAACGCCGTCGACGAAGCACAGAAGCTCGGACTCGGAAGCAGAACGAACACGATCATGCAGTCAGCATTCTTCAAGCTCGCGAACGTTATTCCGATTGATGACGCTGTAAAATTCATGAAGGAAGCAATTGTTCATTCTTACGGCGCAAAGGGTGAAGACGTTGTACAGAAGAACTATTCAGCAGTTGACGCAGGACTCGCAGGCTTAATCGAAATCAAAGTCCCCGAATCATGGAAGACCGCAGAAGAGAAAGCACACAAGAGACCCGGTCTCCCGTCAGAGATTCCCGAATTTATCAGCTATCAGGTTGACACAATCAACGCTCAGAAGGGTAACACACTACCGGCAAGCGCATTTGTTGACGGTTACGAAGACGGCCATTTCCCGGCAGGCACAAGCAAATACGAGAAACGCGGAGTCGCAGTCAATGTCCCCGAATGGAACGGCGCAAAGTGTATTCAGTGTAACCAGTGTTCAATGGTATGTCCTCACGCAGCAATTAGACCGTTCTTACTTGATGAAGCAGAACAAGCAAGCGCACCTGAAGGATTTAACGCTGTCGACACCAAGCCGAAACCTTCACAGTATAAATACAAAATGCAGGTTGATGTACTTGACTGCTTAGGCTGCGGAAATTGTGCGGACATCTGCCCGGTTAAAGCTCTCGAAATGAAGCCGACCGCAACACAAAGCGCAGAGATTCCTAATTGGACATTCGCATTTGAAGAAGTTGCAGACAAGACCGACGCGGGCGACAAGTTCACGATTAAGGGTTCACAGTTCCAGAGACCTTTATTTGAGTTCAGCGGAGCATGTGCAGGGTGCGGCGAGACTCCTTACGCGAAATTAATCACACAGTTATTTGGCTCAAGAATGATTGTTGCAAATGCTACAGGCTGTTCATCAATTTGGGGAGGTTCTGCGCCTTCAATGCCTTACACAACCGACGCAAACGGACACGGACCGGCATGGGGCAACTCATTATTTGAGGACGCGGCCGAATACGGAATGGGCATGAAATTATCACTTAATGTCATGGTCAACTATTTGACAACTGCTGCAAAGAATTTAATCGCGATGAATGACGTTCCCGAAGAAATGAAAGCTGCTTTACGGGGCTGGCTTGATGTTCACGAGGACGGCGAAGCGAGTGTTGCTGCTGCTGCAAAAATTGATGAGATTCTCGACAAAGTTTGCTGCGGTTGCTGTGAGTGCGGAAAAGCTCTCTGCGATTTCAGCGATGAAGCACAGAAAGAAATTTGCACGCTCATTGAATATCGTGATTATCTCGTGAAAAAATCTGTCTGGATATTCGGCGGAGACGGCTGGGGCTATGACATCGGTTACGGCGGACTCGATCACGTTCTCGGAAGCGGCGAAGATGTAAATGTCCTCGTTCTTGATACAGAAGTCTATTCAAACACGGGCGGACAGTCTTCAAAATCGACTCCTACAGCAGCAATCGCACAATTTGCAGCAAGCGGCAAGAGGACTCGCAAAAAGGATCTCGGACGCATGGCAATGACTTACGGCACTGTTTATGTAGCTCAAGTCGGTATGGGAGCAGACAAGAATCAGTTAATCAAAGCTCTCAAGGAAGCAGAAGCACACAAAGGCCCGTCATTAGTTATCGCCTATGCACCTTGCATTAATCACGGTATCCGCGCAGGAATGGGCAAGACTCAGGAGCGCACAAAACTTGCAGTCGAAAAAGGTTACTGGCATTTATACAGATATAATCCTGATGTAGAGGCCGGCAAGAATCCGTTTACGCTCGACAGTAAAGCTCCGAAGTCATTTGAGAATGAGTCGGAATTTGTCGCGCAGTATAAAGAATTCTTACTCGGTGAAGTCAGATACTCGGCGTTAAAGAGGGGATTCCCTGATATCGCTGACGAATTATTTGACAAGAACGCAGCCGAAGCAAGAGAACGCTACGAGACATACAAAACACTTGCTGAAATCGGTGCACAGCCTGTCGAAGCAAAATAGTAAAGCTGATATAAATAATCAGTAATAAAACGTAGTTCAGAGTCGGGTGTTCGAGTGAATGCCCGATTTTTTTTGTCCTATATAATATTTAGCGTTACAAATTAAATTTATTACCCCCCCCCCCCATAGTTATTTTTACGTAGCTGTGAGGCAAGGGGAGAGAAAGAGGAGATTTTAACATGAAGAAAAAATTTTATGCGCGCAAGGGGTTCACGTTGGTCGAGTTATTGATCGTTATAGTGGTAATCGGTATTCTGTCCGCTATGATGATGCTTTCGAGTACGGAGGCAATGAGCTCGGCTAAGGCTTCAAATATAGCAAGCAATTTACGTAACTTGAAGACGGCGACTTTGGCATGGTATGCGGATCATACGGACTGGGTTTCTCCGGATTTGAAGGTGTCAGGCGGAAAAGAAATTGAAAGTATAGTAGGAACAGAGTCTGGTAAAGCAAATATTCTCAAGTACTTTAACAATGAAGGCTCTATGGTTCTTAATGGCCAGCCAACTGCTGGTGAGTATGGTGTACGTTCTGCTACTATAAGTAGTAAGAGAGGTTGGTATGTGGGATATACATTCGCAAACAATGAGACCAGCGTTAGAGAAAAACTCGCCGGACGAGCAAAGACTCTTGGACTAAAATTTGGCAGTAATACTGCTAGCAGCCTATCTGATACTCCTGGAGATAACATGACTGTATGGATGAAAGTTTTAGGAGAAGCTGAATAAATTTTTCGAAATATTGCTTGAGGTTAATACTATGAAGAAAAAATATTATTCACGCAAAGGCTTCACACTTGTTGAGCTCTTAATAGTCATTGTCGTAATTGGGATTCTTTCGGCTATGATGATGCTTTCAAGCACAGAGGCAATGAGCTCGGCAAAGGCTTCAAATATTGCGAGTAACTTGCGGAATCTCAAGACGGCAGCGCTTGCATGGTATACAGATCATGTGGATCTAGTTACCGCAGATGGCAGAGTAAAGACAAAAGTAACTGATGCAGATAATAATGCTAAGCCATTTCAAGAGCAGAATAAGGACGACGCACTTGAGATCGCTAAATACTTCAATAATGAAGACTCAATTTCGATTAACGGAGGGGAGGGCAATGATCCTATAAAAGCTGGCGGTTACGGAATTTGCGATGCAGGTGGAACAAACAGAAACACGTGGTATGTAGGCTATAAATTTGCTTCGAATGAGGACTCCATTAAAGAAAAGCTCAAGGGCAGGTTAAAAACTTTGGGAATGATCTTGCGCGGAAACACTCCGAACAACTCCGGCGAAACTGTAATATGGCTTAAAGTCATGGGAGAATGGTCACCCTCCAGTAATTAGCAAATTTATTAGTTAGGAGGCGTAATCATGAAGAAGGATAATAAATCACGTAAGGGCTTCACACTTGTTGAGCTCTTAATAGTCATTGTCGTAATTGGGATTCTTTCGGCTATGATGATGCTTTCGAGTACTGAGGCTATGAGCAGTGCAAGGGCTGCTAAAATTATTTCCGACCTGCGGAATCTCAAGACAGCCGTAATAGCTTGGTATGTAGATCACCCTGATTTAGTCGATACAGCAACCGGCAAAGTCAGAGAAAAAATTACTAATAATAATAATGACTGGAAGGCGATTCAGAATTTAGTTAATAACGGTAATGACAAATTAGGTATGAAGAAATACCTCAATAATGAAAATTGGAGCTTTAACGAAGGAAATAGCGGAGAAAATCCGATTAAAGAGGGCGGTTACGGTATTTGCGACGGAGGTAGCACAGCAGGTACTAAAGACGAAGCAAACAGAACAAGCTGGTTTGTTGGCTATAGATTTGCAGCTAACGAAGACTCCGTAAAAGAAAAACTCTATGGTCGGGCAAAGTCTCTCGGTCTAGTTTTCTCAAATAATACGCCTAATAACTACCAATCCGGCAAAGTAAACAATGCTAAAGGTGATAAAGTTGTCTGGATGAGAGTCTTCGGAGACTATCAGGTAACAACTATTTACGAGTAAATTTAGCTATCAGATTTTTACATTTAGCACCCTTTCAGAAATGGGGGGGTGTTATTTATTTGCCTGTAATTCGACGGAAATTTTATTATATCATGAATAAATAAAAGGGGGTAATTTTTCGCGAAATAGAGTCCGATATTACAGCTATAAATTAAATAGAGGAGTTATTAACACAATGAAGAATAAGAACAAGAATAATAGAGAGAATCACTCAAGAAAATTTTTGATTATAACCGAGCTGTTAATTGCAGTTATTTCGGCGGGCATTCTTGTATATGTTATGATGATTTCAAGCAATGAGTCAATGAACTCTACTAAAGCATTAAATATCGCAAGCAACCTCCGCACACTCAAGACTATAGCATTTGCACAGTATGTGAATAGTGATGATAACGGCAAAGATAATACAATTAGGCTTGATAAAAATATTAGCAGCGAAAAAATTACGTCAGGCGAGTCTCTTAGCGCGGGCTGTTATGGAATTTATGACGGTGAAGAAGATTCATGTTTTGTAGGCTATAAATTTGCAGATAACGAAGACAAAATCAAAGCTAACCTCAAGACTAAAGCAAAGACTTTAGGGCTGAAATTTTCTGATAATAACCCTGAGTCCGGCAGTGGAGACAGTATCGTTTGGCTCAGAGTTATGTAAAAATTTGAATCATCAGCACCCTTTCAGAAATGGGAGGGTGTTTTTTTTGTCATGTTATATAATTGTGCATATTCATATATAAATGGAGGAATAAATTTATTATGCAGTTCAGGCGGTTCGGAAATAAATTTTTTGTGAGAATGGACAAGGGCGAGGAAATAATTTCAACTCTCGAAGATTTTTGCGTCAAAGAAAAAATTACTCTCGCTGAAGTTAAAGCACTCGGAGCAGTTGAAAATTTTGAGGTCGGACTCTTTGACATCAACGAGAAAAAATTTCACTCAAATAAATTCGATTTTCCCGCAGAAATTACAAGTTTATGGGGCACAATCACAACTAAAGACGGCAAAGTTTATTCACATATTCACATGAGCGCAGCAAATAAAGACGGTCAAGTTTTCGGCGGCCATCTCGTTAAAGCAACAGTAAGCGCAACTTTTGAAATGCTTATTGACGATATTTCAGAGGGCAGCACTAATAATTACGTCGTCGAACGCAAATTTAATGACTCTATCGGGTTAAATTTATTTGAATTTCTTGACTAATTTATGGACTCATTGACAAATCTTTTAACGCGCACAGAATTTCACACTAAGGCAGCAGAAATAATTAATTCCGGCAAAAAGGGAGCTGCTTTCGTGTGGCTGAATCTCGACAATTTCAAAATGTTTAACAGCAGATTCGGCTATAATCACGGCGATAAATTATTGCGTGAGATTGCAAATGCTTTGACCGTAATTTTTCCTGATGATCTAATTGCGCGCTTCAACGATGACAATTTTGTGATTCTTACGGACTGGACGACGGCCGAGACTAATATCGAGAACATTCAAGCATATATTTACGCAATACATCAAAATATTACGCTGAGACTTAGAGCCGGAATTTATTTACCTTCAACGAGCGCAAACAATGAGGACGTGCGAATCTCCTGCGACCGCGCAAAATTAGCCTGCGACAGTATACGCAAGAATCATAGTATTAGCTCCTGCATGTTTCATGACGAAATGAGCCGTGAATTATCAATGCAGCAATATATATTAGATAATCTTGATTACGCAATGAAGCACGATTATATCAGGACACTTTATCAGCCGATTGTGAATCTTTCTGACGGGAAAATTTGCGAGGTTGAAGCCCTTGCACGCTGGAACAGTCCCGAACACGGTTTTATTTCGCCTTCAGACTTTATCCCGACTCTTGAGCAGTATAGAGAGATTCATAAAATAGATTTGCACTCATTAAGGCAGGTTTGCAGGGATTATAAATCAAGACATGACTCAGGGCTGCAATTATTGCCGGTTTCTATAAATTTATCGCGCTTAGATTTTGAGTTATGCGACATTTACAGCGAGACAGAAAAAATTTTATCGTCCTGCAATGTCCCTCCCGAAATGATTAGAATCGAAATAACAGAAAGCGTAAACGAGGACGACACAGCATTATTGAATCTCGGCATAGAAAAATTTAGAGCTTCCGGACATGAAATTTGGATGGACGATTTTGGCACGGGCTATTCGTCATTAAATGTGCTGAAAGATTATAATTTCGACACAGTAAAATTTGATATGGAATTCTTGAACGGTTTTGACATAAATAAATCTGACAAAGCAAAATATATTATCAGTTCGAGTCTCTCAATGGCTCGTCTAATGGGCATGAAGGCGCTTGCTGAAGGTGTTGAGACCTCCGAACAGTTAGAATACTTGACATCAATAGGCTTTGACATGGCGCAGGGATATTATTTCGGCAAACCCATGACGCTTAATGAAATTTTTACACTCGAAAGGAGCGCACAATAAATGAAATTTACAAAGATGCACGGCTGCGGTAATGATTATATTTACGTTGACTGCTTTCACGAGAAAATAAATAATCCTGAACAGCTGGCAATAAAAATTTCTGACAGGCATTTTGGAGTCGGCAGCGACGGACTAATTTTGATACAACCTTCAAAGAATGCAGACGCTTTTATGCAGTTATACAATGCAGACGGTTCGGCCGGTACAATGTGCGGAAACGGAATCAGGTGCACGGCAAAATTTATTTACGATCACGGCATAATCTCACCTGACAAGCGGAAAACTTTTATTGATACACCTGCAGGCGTGAAGGAAATTGCTTTAACGGTCGAAAATGGGCGGGTCTCAAGCGCAAGTGTTGACATGGGCAAGGCGCAAATTACGAGCGATTTACCCGAAAATATTATAGTTCACGACATGAATCTAAAATTTATAGGAGCTTACACCGGCACAGAACACGCAGTATATTTCATTGAAGACAACCCGCAGTTAATTGACATATTCAAGTGGCCTGACTCAAAATTTGCGATAGAAGGCGATTATTTCGAGACTCATAAAAGATTCCCACGCCGCGTAAATTCGGAATTTATAGAAATTATTTCGCGTTCAGAAATAAATATGCGTGTCTATGAACGTGGCAGCGGTGAGACTCTTGCGTGCGGGACTGGTGCGACTGCGGCGGCGTTTGCAGGCTTTAAGGCTGGAAAATTGGACTCAGACGTATTAATACACTTGAGGGGCGGAGACTTGCAGATAAAAATTTTTCCCGATGATAAATACTTAATGACGGGGCCTGCTGTCGAAGTCTTCACGGGCGAATACAATGCAGATTAATCACGTAGAATCAAGCAGCATTTTAACGCGTTCAAATCTGCCGGTCTCTGATTATTCAGCGAATCCCTATATAGGCTGCTCACACGCTTGCAAATATTGTTATGCCTCATTCATGAAGAGATTCACGAATCACCCTGAGGAATGGGGCGAATTTGTTGACATAAAGACTTGGCCTCCACTCAAAGCGGGCAAATATAACGGCAAAGAAATTTTTTTATCGTCAGTAACAGATCCGTATCAGCCTCTCGAAGAAAAATTTTGCAGAACTAGAAAATTGCTTGAAGAATTACAGGGCAGCGGCGCAAAAATAAGTATTGCAACAAAGTCAGATTTAATTTTGCGAGATTTGGACCTGATAAAGACCTTCAAGAATCCGCGAGTCTCATGGTCGATTAACACTCTTGATGAAAAATTTCGTGCCTCAATGGATAGAGCCGTGAGCATTGAACGAAGATTAAACGCTATGAAAATTTTTCATGAGTCAGGTATTCGAACGACCTGTTTTATTTCGCCGATTTTTCCGGGAATTACTGATGTTAAAGCAATAATCACCCGCGCTAAAGATATTTGCAATTTAGTGTGGCTTGAAAATTTGAATCTCAGGGGAAATTATAAGCCGGTTATATTGAACTGGATTCACGCGAACAGGCCGGAATTAGACTCGCTTTATCACGCAATTTACACACGAAAAGATTTAGGCTACTGGCAGGCACTCGACGAGGAGATAAAAATTTTTGCGCGCGATAATGGACTTGATTATGTCAGGAACGATGACTCATTTAATAGGCCATTTGACGCACCGCCGATAATTGTAAATTATTTCTATCATGAGCAGTTAGTCAAGCATTAAGTTATAGTAAAATATTAGTGATAAATTTTTTCTTGAATGGAGGTGATTACAATGGCAGAAAATGAGAGATACGTACGCGAAGAAGTTTTTAACGAGAGTATGCGCAGGATTGACGAACGGTTTAGTAAGATAGACGAACGCTTTAACGCTATTGAAAACCGTATTACGGATATGTCAGGAGAAATTAAAGCTATTAATGCGCGTATTGAGGGCGTTATAGACACTTTTTCAGTAGCAATTAACGGCCTTAATTCCCGAATCGATGACATCAAAGACAGTCAATCATATAGTGCAGCAAAATGGGGGATTATTGTCGCTGTATTCGTCGGATTTGTGCAGGTAGCAACATCTATAATTATGCATTTCTGGAAATAATTTTATAGCAGGGAGTATGATTCTAATGGCAGAAAATAAAGAATACATAACAGTAGAAATGTTTAATAATGGAATTAGAGATTTGAAAGCAGAGATACAAGCTATTGACAAAAATGTCTTAATTAACACTACAAAAATAGACATGTTACAGCATTCTCAAAATGTTTGGTTCATGGTTATTGCTGTAGTTGTTGCTTTAATAGGATTTGTTATAACGCTTGCTCCTATGTTTCGTGAAATGTATCGTGATTCACGAAAAAATTTCATGGTAGAGCAGGAAATTAAAAATCTTGTGCGCGAAGAGTTTGCTAAATTGAAATCAGAAGCACATTAGCAAATAATTTATAACAGTGTTGGATGTTTTCCGCCGCCGAGCGGGGTGGGCGGGTGGGAGCGAGGCGGCGGCCTTCATTCTCATTACTTGCAGGCTTGTGCGATAACTTTTCCTGCCTTCACTAACAAACTTTCAGGTATATTTATAGGCGGTAATAATCGTAATTTATCCTTTGCAGTTGTGCATAATACTCCGTTGTTAATGCATTCTTGCGCGGCCTCTCGTGATGGTCTCGAAGGTTTTACCCCCAGCATTAAGCCTATACCGGTCGGGTTAAAATCTGCTAGAATCTCACGCAAAATTTCGCCTTTTC
Organism: Synergistaceae bacterium; assembly: GCA_017443945.1. Taxonomy (NCBI): domain Bacteria; kingdom Thermotogati; phylum Synergistota; class Synergistia; order Synergistales; family Synergistaceae; species Synergistaceae bacterium. The sequence goes on along the minus strand of JAFSXS010000054.1, from coordinate 19,176 downwards.
TCGTTACTTCATTCAATAAATCGTCGTCAATGCGCGATAAAATATTGCAGGCTCCTGCACAAATTACAGGATTCCCGCCGAACGTTGAGCCGTGATCCCCGTGATTAAAAACGTTCTGAACTTTCGCATTAAATAACGTCGCGCCGATTGGGAGTCCTCCTCCGAGACCTTTTGCGACTGTTACAATATCGGGTTCAAATCCGTAATGCTCGTAAGAAAATAATTTTCCCGTTCTGCCGTTGCCCGCTTGGACTTCATCAATTATCAGCAAAATATTTTTCTCGCGGACAAATTTTTTTATCGCCTCTGCATATTCATGAGTCAAAGCTACGACTCCGCCCTCACCTTGTATGCACTCTATCATGATTGCTGCAAGTTTATTTTCTTGTGAAAGTTTTTCGAGCTCGTCAATATTTCCTGCATGAGCGTGCACAAATCCCGGCGTTAAAGGCTGATATAATTCGTGATAATGTTCTTGTCCCGTTGCTGCAAGAGTCGTTATTGTCCTGCCGTGAAAGCTGTTCCATAGAGTAATAATCGTAAAATAATTATCTCCTTTTGTGTCGGCTGAAAATTTTCTAGCGGCTTTGATGGCGCACTCGTTAGCTTCTGCTCCTGAGTTCGAGAAAAAAACGCGACTCATTCCTGAACGTTTGCAAAGCATTTCGGCAAGTCTCGCGCAAGGTTCGTTATAATACAAATTAGAAGTGTGCTGAATCTTTTCGAGCTGGGCAATAACTGCATTACGCCATTCTTCGTCGGCAGCACCGAACAAATTAACGCCGATACCGCTTCCCATGTCAATATATTCGCGCCCGTCAGAGTCATAAATCAATGAGTTAGACCCCGACGCAATCTCAACTTCAAAACGGTTATAAGCATTGACTATAAAATTTTCGTCAAGTGAACGTGTGTTCATAAAATTAAGCTCCTCAATTCAATAAAGAATAAAAAATTTTTCTACAATTATATAATATTAAATACTTAGCGGGACGGCATTTTATCAACTAAATTTGCGATAAGGTCGGCAGCTTCTCCCCTCGTTAAGCCCGTAATATTTGGAATTTCCATTTTTTTGCCTGCGAGTGAATTAACTTTTTCTGCGATTTTTGCCGTTTCTGACTCGCTCACTATGTCATCAACCCCGAAAATATTTGCGTCCTTTGCCTGCATTAAATCATAGAGACTCACTATCTGAACGCTTGCAAAAAATTTATTTCCTTCTTGAACGTCTGAATAATTGCATAACGATAATTTGACTCCTGCCTTCAATAACTCGCGCTGAACGTCAATAGCTTTTATTTCTCTGGGCTGGACTCGTTTATTTACTGCGAGTGCTGCTAAGACTCCTGCTGCTTGGCCGGTCATCATTGTTATCGGCTGGACTCTCAAAGCTCCCGACACTAAACGCGACATTGATAAATTTTTCTCGGCTGCGATAAGTCCGTCAACTTTTGCAGGGATTAATATTCGTAATGGAATCTGGAAATTTCCGACTGGTTTATGACTCGTGATAAATTCGCGTTTTTCGTTCATGTCCATATCTGAGTCAGCGTCTGCCAAGTGTAAATCTAAATCGTAACGGCCTATTGCTATTGCGTCGCTAAATTCGTTATTGCCGTTGTCATTGTGATAGCTTGATGAATTTCTGTGCAGTTCTTCAGATGTAAGAGTGTGAAGACCTATGATTCTTCGCGATTCTCTGACATAAGGCACTGGGGGCAAATGACGCGCTATTTCCTGCCATTCAAGCGGTAAATCTTTTGCTGAGTCGGGGAGTTCGTTATATTCGTTCTCATCGACTGACCATGACTCGCCGAGTTCGTGTTGAATATAATAAATGAAGTGAAGAGTCTTTATTAGTGCGTCGCGTTCGATTCTTGCGCGTAAATCTAAATCTGTGAGATATTCGACGGGAAGACCATATTTGCCACGCCACTTGTATGCGCCCGGGTAATCGTTGCCCCAGTTCACACAAGTTTTAGTAATTAATTCCGGCTGCTCTGCGTCATAATTTCCCGGCAAAAATGAGTCCGGCAAAGCTCTATATGCATTATGAGTCATGAAATTTACAGGAGGTTTAACAGGATAAGTCCCCTGAAAGCCTGCTGCATTCTTTAACACGTAATTTTCGTAGTTCCATTTTGCCATGTCATAACCGGGCAGAGGTTGAGAAGGCTTTAATTTTGCTGGTACTCCTTCAGGATATTTGCGGATTATTGCTGTCCAAGTTATGTCTTGAATCATTGCCGGCCCTGCTCGAAATTCTGCGCCCGACATTGCAATAACATCCCCGTATTCGCTCGCGTCGATTAAAATTTTGCAGGTGATATTTTTCTTGCCCTCTGGAGTCTGAATGATTACGCCCTTGACACATAAATTTTCGTTCACGTTTTCGCCCGTTACAGCAATAATTTTTTCTGTCAGAACGCCGATAATGTGCGATTTATAAATTATGTCGGGTTCGTCCTCGCCTCCTGACATGAGAGACAAAATTTTGTGAATCACATGAGGTTCTGCCGCTTTATTATTCTTTTCCCAGTAACATGTGCCGGTTGATTTGCCTCGTGATGTGTAATATTCCTCGATTCGATTTATAAATTCTGCATAGAGTCCGCTTGTCTGACCGCTTAAATCATCCATTGTAGAGACTCCTGCAGCCGTCATTTGTCCGCCCAATAAATTTGTAGGTTCAACAACTAAGACGCTTACACCCATTTTTGAAGCCTGAATCGCTGCAGCAATACCGCTCGGCCCCGCACCAGCAATTATAATATCGTAGTCATCAAGTAAATTTGCAGCTAAAACAGGACTCACAAGCACTATAACGAGAGTCAAAGCAAGTAAAATTTTTCGCATGGTCTAAACCCTTTCTGTAACGATTCTAAAGCCTTCACGGGTGAGTCTCTCTTTGATGGTGTAAATTTGTTCTTCATTGAGAGTCTCAAGTGCTAATTTGAGAAAACAGCTTGTTATTGCCATGTTAGTGTCTCCGTGATCGTAATAGACTGATACGACATTTGCTCCGCACTCGGCAATAATCCGCGAAACGTCCTGCAATTGTCCGGGCTTGTCTACTAATTGAATCGTTAAATTTATATTTCGTCCTGTCATCATGAGTCCGCGAGTTATGACCCTCGATAAAATATTTACATCAATATTTCCGCCCGATATAACGCAAACAGTTTTCTTGCCTTCAACGGGTAATTTATTGAACATTTCAGCAGCAACAGAGACCGCCCCGGCACCTTCAGCGATTAATTTCTGCTTCTCGATTAGTGCAAGAATGGCAGCCGCAATTTCATCTTCAGAGACGCAAACAATATCGTCAACATATTGGGAGATAATATTAAAAGTGTTCTCGCCTGGATTCTTGACTGCGATTCCGTCCGCAAAGGTTGAAACGCTTTCTAATGTCTCGCGCTGATGTGCCTTGAATGAATTATACATGCTGGGTGCTCCTGCTGCCTGAACGCCGTAAATTTTCACATCAGGTTTGAGAGATTTCACCGCAAATGCAACTCCCGAAATTAAACCGCCTCCGCCTATGGGAACGATAACGGCCTCAACGTCTTCGAGCTGATCAAGAATTTCGAGTCCTATAGTCGCTTGACCTGCTATAACAAAATCGTCGTCGTATGGATGTATAAAAGTTGCTCCCGTTTCCTGCACTAATTGCACGGCTCTGTCGTGTGCATCGTCATAAGTGCCGCGAACGAGTTCAACATTTGCTCCGAGTTTCTTTGTGCTGTCAACTTTCATAACGGGTGCGCTGTCGGGCATACATATTGTTGAAGATATACCTTTGCGGGCTGCGGACATTGCGACTCCCTGCGCGTGATTGCCTGCTGAACATGCAACTATGCCGCGTGATTTCTCTTCGTCGGAAAGCTGAGAAATTTTGTAATATGCTCCACGTAATTTAAAGCTGCCTGTTACCTGTAAATTTTCTGTCTTGAGATAAAGATTTTCGCTCAATTTGGGTGCTGCGATTAAATCCGTTTTTCTCGCACATTCACGTAAAATATAAGCCGCGTGATAAACTTTATCGAGTGTCAGCAAATTTTTTTTCCTTCTCTCTGTAATAGTAATAAATCAAAATTTTTGCTAATTATAAATTAATTTTTGCGCATAAGAAAACCCCGCAGCTATGAATCACTACGGGGCATGAAATTTTTTATATCGCTGTTAATATGCTGACTGAACAAATTCAATTTGTGTATGGCCGTATCCTCCTGCATCAATTGTAATATAGCCTGTTCTTGTTGCGCCTGTCTCATTAGGTGCTACTGTGTAGTAAAAATCTTTTCCCGTCTCTGCACCGCCTGACGCAGCCTGAAGAGTAATCCAATCTGAGTCCGTTGTTGCTGTCCAGTTGCCGTCGGAATAAAGTTTTGTCGAATATAATTTACCTTCTTTAGTGCCGCTGTCCGAAATTTTTTCTACGCCGATTCTAGGAGGACGAGGAAGAGAAATATTTACCCACCCGCCTGAATGAGTTAATGCACACATATAAGATGGATAACCTAATATCCAAGAGTCATGACACCATGCAAAACCTTCCCACCAGAAAGCGCGCCCCTTTACCTTGAAATTTCTTGATGTTGTCTCCCATATTGACTCAGTGTCCAAAGTTACAGAAGTTTGTGCAGCAGTTGAAATTTGCCACCCGCTTGAAAAACTCGGATAATCAATATTAAGACACCAGCGCGCCAGCCAGTTCCCGCTCGGTTCCGGTATTACTTCGTAGTCTTGTCCCTGCCATGTTGTAGAGCTTGTATGACTCACTCCAGCAGTAAATGATGCGCTTCCTTCACCTGATGGGCCCTTCTCATCTGCACCGCCTTTAAATGATATTCCGCCCGTAATGCTCCAGCCGTTTGTGTCGGTGTAGCTTTTACCTTTATTGACTGTTTGATTGGGTACATAATGTATATGACTGCCAAATGTATAAGTCCGTTGAATGTCAGTGAAGAGTCCTTTTGTGTAGCCGAGAATTACAGCATAATTATAAGCTCCTGCACCGGGGACTTCATCGCGTGTCTTTATTCCTTCAGCAGCTGCTATTACAATACTCTTGGGCTGAGTATTTGCACGGCTTATCACTAAGTAATAATCAAGATGTTTCTCGAATGAATGAAAACTTATCGCCCTATATTGTGAAAATGTCTCACGGCTGATCTTAAATCCGCTCCAGTATTTATTAAGCAGTCTCTCATTATCGAAATCGCATTTATCAGCAAATTTTTGAAAGTTGGCGTTATTTTTCCCGAATTGATTATAATAATCTATGAATGACCACGAGACATTATCAGCTTTAGTTGTCGTTACACCTGTTACAAGTTTTTCTATTTCTTCGGCAGTACTAGCGGCTATCTTGAATTTGTCTACGGCAATTTTCATATCAGCAGCTGCATTATTAATTTCTGTGTCAATTGATTCTGTCCACCACTGAAAGAAATTATCAACTCTTGAACTATGTAATGAGTCCTCAACTTGTTCACTTGTCAACGGCGTAACACCGAGCGGGTTATCATTTGCGCGGTCTCCGCTGATTCCTGTGTCATTGCTGAAAACGTCAGGCGATACAAAAATGTCGTAACTACTTGCCTGCGATTCTTCAAAGCTGATTAAATCTCCGGTGTTTGTGCTGCTGTCGTCTACATATACAAAAGTGTGAGGCATTCCATTCGGCAAAGTTCTTAATGCAACGGACAGAAGCTCAAAGTGTTTATCTTTTGCGTCGTCAACAGGTTGTGCTAAATCGTGTTCAGTGTTAATAATTGTTTCTATAATATCAATATCGGCTGAATCAGGATAGACAGCTACAATAATAACACCATTTTTGTGAGCAGCCGCCAAACTGTTATAAAATTCTTCGCCGGCCGCTGATGGGATATTATCTTTAACGCTGCTGAAGAAGAGAAAATCTCTTGACGTAAGAGTATCAATAACAGAAATTGCACCGTCCATATCTGATAAATCAAGTTTTTCTGTGAGTATTTCATTAAAGTACGGAGCTAATTTGCTTGCACTTAAACGGGATTCCGTCAGACTTCCTATTATGATAGCGCGCGGACTCGATGAATCAGGCGAATCAGGATTAGAATCAGGCACATCGCTGGGGACACCTGGACTCCCTCCGCAGCCTCCGAGACTGATAATCGCAAACACAGCAAACGCAATAATCATGAGTGAACAAAAAATTTTACGTTTCATAGCTCATCTTCCAACTCATACAAAATTATGACGCGTTTTTTACAAGTACTGAAAATTTTACCAAATAAAATTATATCAAGCAAGCACACGAAAAAATAATATCGCGATAAACTTATAATATTTTATTGCAATTCAACCCGGATATAAACTCTCTAAATTCAGTCAGCGTTACACAGTTCAAAGCATAAAAAATTTTTACGCCCTCACGCCTATTATGCAACAGCCCGCAGTCTGAAAGCACTTTCATGTGATGAGATAGAGTCGGCTGCGTTATCTTGAAATGTTCTAATAACTCACACGCGCATTTTTCGCCCGATGTCAAAAGCTCTACTATTTGAAGCCTGTTAACGTCGCTTAAAGCCTTGCAGATTGAAGCAATATCATTTATTCCCATTATATAAAAATTTCTCCGCAAAAATTAAATATGTACCCGATTATTATAATTCCGACAACGCATATTGCAATAAATGTCCCCAGTAAACGCGGCTTTAAAACTTTTCGCAGCATTATCAATGACGGCAGACTCAAATCTGTAACGGCCATCATAAAACTTAAAATCGTTCCCAGTGCCGCATCCTTCGCAAGCAAAGCCTCTGCAATAGGTATCGTCCCGAAAATATCTGCATATATCGGAGTACCGACTATTACAGCAAGTATCACGCCGAACGGGTTATTATTGCCCAGAATTGACTCTATAAATTTTTCTGGTATCCAATTATGAATTATTGCGCCGATTCCTACGCCGATTAATATATACTTGAATAAATATGTAAACGTCTCGGCTGCTTCATTACGTGCAAATTTTAGACGCTGATTTATTGTCATGTCAGCAATTTTTGTGTCATTTTCTCCCGAATGATTATAAACTTTTTCTTCAACGTATTCTCCCATGTGCAAATTTTCTATCACGATCCCTCCCGTAACCGCGAGCGCAAATCCTATTATTACATAAGCAAACGCTATTTTTGCACCGAAGACGCTAATTAACAGCGCAAAACTTCCGGGATTTATCATCGGTGAGGCAATCAAAAACGAGAACGTCATACCCAAAGGCAGCCCCGCACTTGTGAAGCCTATAAAAATCGGAATTGATGAACACGCGCAGAAAGGAGTCAGAGATCCCAGCATTGCACCAATTAAATTCGCGAAAATTCCCCGAAAACGTCCCATTATTTTTTTGCTGCGTTCGGGCGGAAAATAGCTTTGAATAAATGCCGTCATAAATATAAACACGCACAGCAATACACTTATTTTGATTACGTCATAGATAAAAAACTGCAAGCTGCCGGCAAAACTCGATTTTATGTCAAGCCCGAGAGATTCGAGTCCTCTGCCGATTAAATCATTAAGCCATCTCATAGCTAATATTTGACTCTGGAAAAATTCCCACGACATTTTTTATTTACACCTTTCTATATAGATATTTGTCTATTAATTTTGCGGCAATAATAAATTAAATATAGATAGTTGTCAATATAAATAACGGCGTATAATTAACAATAAAATTTTAAGGAGGCTTTATTAATTGTCAGAGAGAAAAAATATTTTGCTTCACATTTGCTGTGCCCCTGATGCCTGCGTGCCTGTACCTGATTTAATTTCGGAAGGCTGGAACGTTAAAGGCTTCTTTTACGGCTCAAATATTCACCCGTTCGACGAGTATAATTTACGGTTTGAGGCTCTGCACAAATTAATGACTCATACCGGAATTAACTGCGAAATATCAAATTATAATCCGTCTGAGTGGCTCGAAAAAATTTCCGGACTCGAACATGAACCAGAAGGCGGCAAAAGGTGTGAAGAGTGCTTCAAGATTCAGCTTGAGTCAGGTGCATTGCTCGCAAAAAAATTAGGCTGCGAAAATTTTTGCACTACCCTGACAATAAGCCCCCATAAAAATGTGAGTCTGATAAATGATTTAGGCGAAAAAATTTCTGCTCATCACGGATTAACATGGCAAAATAGAGTCTGGCGCAAAAATAACGGCTTTCTTCGTTCAGTCAGAGAGTCAAAATTGCTTGGTCTCTATCGTCAAAATTATTGCGGGTGTGTATTCAGCAAACACGATTAACGCCACTTGAACGGAGGCTCTATATAGCCGTAAAAAGCTGTATCTTGTCCTGTTCGCTCTGCCCATGCTCTGTTGCCAAAATCGTAATGCCACCATTCAGACGGATAATTGCTGAAACCTGCCTCACTCATCACGCGTAAAAGAGTCATGCGATTATTGCGTGCGATTACATTTTTATTTTCGCTTAATAACTCGTGATTGTCATAAAAATTTGTGTGTGAATGCTCTTCGGTGTCGTCGAACTCTCCGCCCATCGGTAAATAATGCCCGTATTTGTCAGCCAGAGTCAAATCAACAGCTCCGCCCGTCAAATGTCCGGACACATCATCGGGATTCTTTGAGGGAAAAGCTACAAAAATTTTCGTGAGTCTTAGTGCTTCCTCATCTGTAACGCCTTTTGCTTTATTTCTCGCAAATAACGTGTCAAATAAAAAAGTTTGCAGCTCGAACGACCGCCACCCGTCCCAGATTATAAAGCGCAAATCATCAGGAAGAGACTCGGCAGCCTGTAATAAATGCTCATAGACAGATTTTCGCAGCCAAACTTCAGGAAGACTCCCCGTCAATCCCTCGTTATAGTACCAGCTCCGCACTAAAATTTTTTCGGGATATAGACTCGCCTGCACTAAAGGTTCATTATTTTCTATCAGCTGCATTATTAATCGCCTCATTCATAATAAATTTCACGAAATCGGACATGCTGACTCCTGCGGCCTTTGCTGCTTTGGGTACGAGACTCGTTGCGGTCATTCCTGGAGCTGTATTGACTTCGAGAATGAATGCTTTATTTTCGGGAGTGAGTCTAAAATCTGCGCGGCTGTATTCTTTGCATCCCAAAACTTTATGAGCTTTCACGGCCATATCGCTTATAGAAATTTTTGCGTTCCCGTCAATTTTTGCAGGTACGATATATTCAGTTGCTCCAGCTGTATATTTATTAGTGTAGTCATAGAATCCCGTGTGAGGTGCGATTTCTATAACGGGGAGAGCTTCAATTTTTCCGTCATGCTCCCATACTGCACAAGTTAATTCGCGGCCGTTAATATATTTTTCTATCATGACATCGGAGTCATAATTTGCGCGTGCGGTCTTGATAGCGTCATTTAATTTTTCGGGTGTCAAGTCATGAATTATAGTGATTCCGACGGTGCTTCCTCCTGAACATGGCTTTACAACGACATTGCGTCCGAGTTTATTTATAATTTCGTCATAATCAGCGGGCAATAACAAACCTTCAGGAATATTTATATTTACGCTTGCAAATAATTCGCGGGCCTTCCATTTGTTCATAGCGTTAGAGCTTGCCTGCGGGCCTGAACCTGTGTAAATTATGCCCATTTCACTTAATTTTTCTTGAAGTTGTCCGCCTTCGCCCCAGTCGCCGTGCATTGCGATAAATACTGCGTCAAAATCTCTGACTCTCTCGATTTCGTTCATTGAGTGCAGGTCAATAATTTCGACGTTGAAGCCAGAATCTTTTAATGCCTCGTGAACTGCTGCGCCGCTTTTGAGTGATACTTCACGTTCTTTGCCGTCGCCTCCGCAAAGTACAGCAATTTTTTTATCTGTCATGTGAATAATTTTCCTCACGTTTATAAAAATTTCTTGCATTATACTACATTATTAAGCGCGTTAATGTGAGTGCATATTGTATTCAGTAAAAATCTTCTTAAATCCGGGCGGGCAGAACGAATTGCGTAGAGACCGATACACTTTACCGGACAGAAAGAAAATTTATGTTTGTGCGATACTATATAGTCAACACACTTTAATAGCTGTAAAACTTTTGCATGACGTGTTTATGTTGAGGCCAACGAGTCGGCACCGGTTGTAAAAAGTTTTTCGCTTTTGACTTTATTTGTTGTGAAGGGGTCTGCAAAATTTTGTGTGAGAGTCTGCTTGAAAAAATTTCTCGTGCGCAAAATAAATCACTAATAAAAATTTTTCTCCGTAAGCACTTATTGCCGGACAGAATAAAATTTATATTTTCGCAATAATTTAATGCATGAAGCTGAAATTGTTATTTTCTCGCGTTTATGTGTGAAGGGGTCTGCAAAATTTTTGTGAGAGTCTGCGTGAAAAAATTTCTCGTGCGCAAAATGAGTCATTAATAAAAAATTTTTCTCCATAAACATTTATCATTGCAAGAACGAATCGACATTTTTGTAGTTGCAAATGTAGTTGTAAAATTATTTATTCGCAATTAATGGGAAATTTCGCAAATATTATATCACGATCATACACGGTTAATTTATCGCTCGTGGTTTAATATGTAGTTCCCACCCGCCCGCCCTATATAATTCGTCGCTCGTGGGCGAAAGGGAGTTTTGCGCTATAATGTCATCATAAATTCATAAAGGAGTCAAAATTTTCATGAAGCAATTATACGCAACGTGGCGAATGTCATACATTGAAGCACCCAAGCACGAAGGCTGCATTTTTTGCGACTTCCCGGCAGAGAATCACGACGACGAACATTTTATAGTTTATCGCGGTAAAACTTGTTTCGTTATCATGAATCTTTATCCCTACAACCCCGGCCATTTAATGATAATTCCCTTCAGGCACACGAATATTTACGAGTCATTGACTGACACTGAAGCCCTCGAAATGCATAATCTCACGTCAAAGGCTGTGCAGGTGCTCAAAAAAGTTATGAATCCCGACGGCTTTAACATGGGAATCAATCTCGGACGCACAGCAGGCGCAGGAGTCGACGGCCATTTACACAGACACATTGTCCCGCGCTGGAACGGTGATAATAATTTCATGCCGGTTTTGTCTGATACCCGCGTTCTTTCTGACTCGATCGCAAATTCATGGCGCAAAATAAAAGATGTCTGGAACGAGCTATAACGAGCCCGCAGGCCCTGCAATTTACGAGGAAAAAATAAAACGTTCTGTCTTCATCGCAAATCTTGAGGCAATACACAACGAGGACGAAGCAAAAAATTTTTTATCGCGCATAATTTCGCAACACAGAGACGCGACTCATAATTGCAGAGCTTATATTTTATCCGACGGGAACGAGTACTCATCCGACGACGGCGAACCTTCAGGAACAGCAGGCAAGCCAATTTTAAACGCTATAAAACGTTCAGGACTCGTTAATGTCATGGTAATAGTTACGCGCTATTTCGGGGGAGTCAAGCTCGGCACAAGAGGCTTAATCGACGCTTACGGACAAACGGCAGCAAAGGCACTCGAACTCGCAGAAATAAAAGAATGCATAATCACGAAAAAATTTTTTATCGCACTCGAATATAATTCAACGGGATTAATCACGCGCTTACTTGAGAATCACAACGCAATAAATATAAAGTGGCAATATAACGAGATTGTCAGCGTAAATGCAGATATACCCGTAAATTTTTGCGATAATATTTCACGTGAATTAAATGAGCTGCTCGCAAGAAAAATTATAATTTCATTTGACAAGAATTTATCTGCGTTATAATATACTCAAAGTTTTAAAAATTTGGTGGGTTGGCCGAGAGGCTGAAGGCGCTCGCCTGCTAAGTGAGTATAGGGTCTAATAACTCTATCGTGAGTTCGAATCTCACACCCACCGCCATAATATTCCTGCGGTAGTAGCTCAGCTGGATAGAGCGAAGGCCTACGGAGCCTTAGGTCGTGGGTTCGAATCCTGCCTACCGCGCTTATAACGAGAGAATGACAGGCGGTGTAACAACCGCTTTTTTTGTGTATATATATTTTGGGCTGAAACTCTGAAAATTTCTTAATGGCCGTAATTAGATATTTTCAGGATAAAGCATAAATTTTTTAGGCAAGGAGATTATATTTTCATCATGACAAAGAAAATTTTAACCTGCGCGCTTTTAATTCTTGCAATGGCTTCATGCGCTTTCGGGGCAGCATTCAAACTCGGCGGAACTGCACCACTTACGGGCGGAGCAGCAATTTACGGAATGGCCGCAATGAGAGGCGCACAAATCGCAGTAGACGAAATTAACGCAATGAACGGCGATATCAAATTCGAGCTTAACTATCAGGACGACACTCACGACGCAGAGAAGGCCGTTAACGCCTACAATGCATTAAAAGATTGGGGAATGCAGATTTCTCTCGGTTCTGTAACGTCAAAGCCCTGTGAAGCAACAGCAGCAGAAAATTTTGCAGATAGAATATTTGCTCTTACTCCGTCAGCTTCAGCACGTGCAGTAACAGAAGGCAAAGATAACGTTTTCCAAATGTGCTTTGTAGATCCTAACCAGGGCAGTGCAAGCGCGCAATATATCGCAAATAAAAATTTAGCGAAAAAAGTTGCTGTTATCTGGAAAAATGACGATGTATATTCAAAGGGTATACGCGATACATTTGTAGAGACCGCACCGAAATTAGGTCTTGAAATCGTGAGCGAGACAACATTTGCAGACGGTAATGATAACGATTTCTCCGTACAGCTTACAGACGCTCAGAAAAACGGCGCAGAACTTGTTTTCTTGCCGATGTACTACCAGCCCGCGAGCTTAATTTTTGCACAGGCCAAGTCAATGGGTTATGCTCCTAAATGGTTTGGCGTTGATGGCATGGACGGCATATTAACAATGGAAGGCTTTGACAAATCACTTGCAGAGGGCGTTATTTTGCTCACACCGTTTAACGCAGATGCAAACGACGAGAAGACTAGAGCATTTGTTGCAGAGTACCAGAAGAGACACGGAGAAATCCCGAATCAGTTCGCCGCAGATGGTTATGACTGTGTATATGCTTACTGCCAGGCATTGACTCAGGCAAAAGCTACACCGGACATGGACGCAGAAGACCTTTGCGCAAAAATGATCGAGCAGTTTACTACTATGACATTCAACGGCGTAACAGGCTCAAACGTAACATGGGCGAAAAACGGCGAAGTCTCGAAGGATCCTAAAGGAATGGTAATCAAGAACGGCGCATATGTCGGACTTGACTAATTATTATTTCACTAGAAAATTTTGCGGGCAGTCGGAAAGAGTCGGCCTTGAAAAATTCCGGCTGCTCTTTTTGTGTAAGGAGCTATATATTTATCTATGACATTCCTTAATTATTTTATCAGCGGCATTAGCTTAGGCAGCATTTACGCAATTATCGCGCTTGGTTATACGATGGTGTACGGTATTGCGAAAATGTTAAATTTTGCTCACGGCGATGTAATAATGATAGGTGCTTACGTGTGCTTTTACGCGGGGTCGCATTACGGACTTAGTATTTTCTTGAGCGTTGTTGCAATTATAATTATATCTGCAATAATCCGGACGGTTGCAAGAATGTTAAATTTTGCTTACTCTGACGCACTAGCATATGTCTGCTTCTTTGTTATTCTGCGTTACGGGCTTGATCCGTTTTCTGATTTATTGTCAAATTTGGGCATTAACTCGCTTGTAAATACAATTTCGTCTTACGGGCTTAATTCGCTTTTGGGCATTATTCTAGCAGTTATAACGTGTACATTTTTGGGCATAATGATAGAAAAATTTGCGTATAAGCCATTGAGGCAGGCTCCGTCATTAGCAGTCTTGATAACGGCAATCGGAGTCAGTTATTTATTGCAGAACTCAGCTTTATTAATATGGTCGCCAAATCCTAAAGTTTTCCCGTCAATCGTAGGTCATGGAGCATTTAAATTATTTGACGGCGAGCTTTCTATTTCATATGTTACAGCTTTGACGATTATTACGTGTTTAATTATTATGATTGTCTTGACTCTATTCATCAACAAAACGAAATTAGGCAAGGCTATGCGCGCATGTTCAGAGGATAAGGGCGCGGCTCAGTTAATGGGAATAAATGTAAACGCTACAATTTCTATGACATTTGCGATAGGATCCGGACTTGCTGCGATTGCGGGGGCGTTATTGTGTTCAGCATATCCGACTTTAATGCCTACAACGGGAGCATTACCCGGCATTAAGGCATTTACAGCAGCAGTTTTCGGCGGTATCGGGTCAATTCCGGGGGCATTTCTCGGAGGCTTGATGCTGGGAGTAATTGAAATTTTTGCGAAGGCCTATATATCGAGTCAATTATCTGATGCAGTTGTCTTCGCTGTATTAATTATAGTATTGCTTGTGAAGCCTGCGGGACTTCTCGGTAAATACACACAGGAGAAGGTGTAAATTATGACAATGCGCAGGCTGATAAATTTAAAACGTGTAGAAGCGCGTAGAATTTACCTGACATATTTTATCGTAATTCTTGCATATATAATTTGCCAGACTATGAGCAGCACAAAATTTTTGAGTTCAACAATGCGGGGAATGTTAGTCCCTATTTGCGCTTATATGGTTATGGCGGTGTCATTAAATTTAGTTGTAGGAATTTCCGGCGAGCTTTCACTTGGTCATGCGGGGTTTATGTCTGTCGGTGCGTTTAGTGGCGTTGCGTCGGCGATTCTCATGCAAAATTTTATTCCGTTTGCACCTGTAAGACTTGCTATTGCTATGATAATTGCTGCGGTTTTTGCTGCTGTTGCGGGATTCTTGATCGGGATTCCTGTTTTGAGGCTTAAGGGCGATTATTTGGCGATTGTTACTCTTGCGTTCGGTGAAATAATAAAGAGTCTTCTCAACAATTTTTATTTAGGCGTTGACTCTGGCGGGATTCAATTAAGCATGTTGACCGACACTACGCGATTATTACCGGGCGGAAAATTAATTATTCGCGGTCCTATGGGTATAAGCGGCATACAAAAAATTTCGACTTTTCCGGCTGGTTTTATTCTCGTGATGATTGCGCTAATGGTAGTCTTCAATCTTGTAAATTCTCGTGCTGGGCGTGCGTTTATGGCGATTCGCGATGACAGGATTGCGGCAGAAAGTATCGGACTCGACGTTACAAAATATAAGATGATGGCATTCGTAACTTCTGCAGCTTTGGCAGGTGCGGCGGGTGCGTTATTTGCGATGAATTATTCTACGATCGTTGCTAATAAATTCGATTTCAACACGTCGATATTGATTCTAGTTTTCGTAGTCTTAGGCGGTCAAGGTAATATGTTAGGTTCGGTGATTGCGGCGGCGGCTTTGACTATTTTGCCGGAAAAACTGCGCGAGTTCTCCGATTATAGAATGCTGCTTTATGCGGTAATATTAATAATTGTAATGCTCACGACAAATAACGAAGATATAAAATATTTCTTCGCACGATTAAACCCTTTCAAGCGCAAAGAGGAGGAATAAATAATGAAAGCTAAGACAAAATATATTCCGGTGCCTTCACGCGCGATTTTGCCCGATAGAGATTTTGGCCGCGAACCCGTTTTAGAGTGCATTAATCTGGGAATCACTCTCGGAGGCATTAAAGCTGTTGACAACTTTAATTTAACTGTCGGACGCACTGAAATTGTAGGATTAATAGGCCCCACCGGTGCAGGAAAAACGACAGTATTTAATTTACTCACAAAAGTTTATCAGCCCACAAAAGGCACGATTTTATTAAATGGTCAAGACACTCACGGACTTGACACAATGCAGATTAACAAAGCAGGAATCGCCCGGACATTTCAGAATATAAGATTATTCAAGAATTTAAGCGTTGTCGATAATGTCAAAGCTGCTATGAATAACGAAATGAAATATAACATGTTCAGCGCGATATTCAGGCTCCCGAACTACAGGCGCGAGGAAGTTGCAGCACACAGACGGGCATTAAAGCTGCTTTCAATTTTCGATATGCAGGACATGGCAGACGTTAGAGCAGGCTCACTCCCTTATGGCGCGCAGAGAAGACTCGAAATTGTCAGGGCACTTGCTACAAATCCGTCGTTATTATTGCTTGATGAACCTGCAGCAGGTATGAATCCTTCAGAGACAGCTGATTTAATGGACAATATTCGCAAAGTTCATGACATGTTTCAAATCGCAATTATATTAATTGAACATGATATGAGTCTCGTAATGAATATCTGCGAGGGAATCTGCGTATTAAATTTCGGCCAAGTCATAGCAAAAGGTACTCCCGACGAGATTCAAGCAAACCCGGCAGTAATTGAGGCTTATCTCGGACGAAAAAAGGAGGACGAATAAATGTCAGAGCCAGTTTTGAAAGTTGAAAATATCAATGTCTATTACGGCAGCATTCACGCAATAAAAGGAATCTCATTTGAGGTCTATGAGGGCGAAATTGTAACACTAATCGGCGCAAACGGTGCAGGAAAATCGACGACTCTAAATACTATTTCTGGACTCCTGCATCCAAGCACGGGCGATGTTGCATTTCTAGGGGAGTCACTCGCGAAAATTGCACCTCACAAAATAGTTGAACGAGGACTCGCGCAAGTTCCTGAAGGCCGTAGAGTCTTCGCGCAAATGACAGTACGTGAAAATTTAGAGATGGGCGCATACACTCAGGCAAATAAAAATATTCATGAGGATTTAAAGAATGTTTATACACTTTTCCCGCGCTTAGAAGAGAGACAAAACCAAGTTGCCGGCACACTTTCAGGAGGAGAGCAGCAAATGTTAGCAATGGGACGCGCACTAATGAGCAGGCCGAAATTGTTAATGCTTGATGAGCCTTCAATGGGGTTAGCTCCGATCTTAGTAGAACAAATTTTTGATATTATTGCAGATTTGCATAAACGGGGCTCAACTATTTTATTAGTCGAACAGAACGCGCAAATGGCATTGAGTATCGCGAGCCGGGGCTATGTAATGGAGACAGGAAAAATTGTAACGACCGGCACAGGAAAAGAATTATTGTCGTCGCCAGAAGTGAGAAAAGCGTATTTAGGCGGTTAATTTTGTGCGTGTGATATACTTCAATAAATTTTTATATAGAGACAAGGAGATTTGCATTATATGAATTTACAAGAAGTCAGCGTGTTTATAATTTACCTGCTGTTTATGCTTGCAATAGGAGTATATTTTTTCTTCCGAGACAAGAATCAGACAGAAAAAGGCTATTTCTTAGGAGATCGCAAAATGGGCGCGTGGGTTGCTGCGTTGTCTGCTGGTGCGTCCGACATGAGCGCGTGGGTCTTAATGGGACTGCCTACTTCTATTTATGCGCTTGGACTCGGTCAAATTTGGATAGCTGTAGGTCTTGCTGTCGGATATTCTTTAAGCTGGATCTATGAAGCTCCCCGTCTGCGTGCGTTCTCGATTGCAGCGAATGACTCTATAACTGTCCCGCAATATTTGACGAATAGATTTTTATCGAGTTCGCGTGCATTGCAGTTAATTTCTGCTGTAGTATTTCTTGTTGCTTATACTATTTATGCTGCGTCGAGTATTAAGGCCTGCGGAACATTATTTAACACGGTAACTGGGCTTGATACGACAATAGCAATGTATTTAGCGGCAGTTATAGTAATCAGCTATACATTTTTAGGCGGATTCAGTGCTGTATCATGGACAGACTTTTTTCAGGGGATGTTAGTATTAGCAGCAATGTTAATCGTACCTATTGCAGCGGCTTTAATGTTAGAACCGGGAGCAGGCGGGTCAATTGCGAAAGAAACGCCTAATTACTGGAATCTATTTTCAAGCTGGCAGGACATAGCATCAGGACTCGGCTGGGGACTCGGTTATTTTGGAATGCCGCATATTATAATTAGATTCATGTCGATTAAATCACAGCACGAATTAAGAAAGTCTGCGAAAATCGGAATTTCTTGGACGCTTATAATATTAACTTTTGCGGGGCTTGTCGGAGTAATCGGCAGAATGTTTATAGGCTTTGACGAGGCGATAAATACAAATTCTCTAGTTTTTGTTGTAATGACACGCAGAATTTTCCACGCTGTTGTGTCGGGAGTGCTGCTTTCTGCTGTTCTTGCGGCGGCGATGAGTACGGCGGACAGTCAATTATTAGCGGCGGCGAGTGCGTTTGCTTCGGACGTTTACAGACCTGTTATACGCAAGGACAAGGCCGGAAGTCGTGAAATGCTGTGGGCTGGCCGTATTGTAGTATTATTGATTGCAGTAGCGGCATTATTTATTGCGTCGAATCCTAATGCAGGTTCAATTATGGCGCTTGTTTCAAATGCATGGGGAGTGTTCGGAGCTGCGTTTGGTCCTGCGATAATGCTTAGTTTATTCTGGAAGAGATTCACATTTTCGGGAGCGGCAGTCGGAATATTTGTCGGTGCAGTTGTAGATATTTGCTGGTTTAATTACATGTCTCACACGGGAGTATATGAGATTATACCGGGATTTTTTGCGGGATTAATAGCGGCAGTGATAGTCTCGTTAATTTCTCCGGCACCGTCAAAGGAAGTAAACGAATTATTTGATAAAGCTGTTGCAATGACGAACGAATAAAAAATTTGAGTTTTCCTGAGTCTCTCGTAGAAGAAATTTGCGGGGGACTCATTTTTTTATGGCGTTAAATAAAAAAATTTCCGGGCGTTCTGGTGTGTCAGTTTGCCCGGGCGTTATGTTTTGCTCACTTGATTAAATGTTAAGCACTTAGAGTCTTTAAATGCCGTGCCATTAATTCTTTGCGTCTTGCTGCTGTATTCTTGTGCATTACGCCTTTTACGACTGCTTTGTCGATTACGCTCTGTGCTGTGTTGAAGGTCTTGACTGCTTCGTCTTTGTTTCCGGCCTGTACAGCTTCTAAGAGTCTTTTAACGGCTGTCTTGCATTGTGAAGTCCAGTGCTTGTTATATAACCTGTTGCGTTCGGCTATATGGACTCGTCTTTCTGCGGATTTCTTGTTAGGCATAAAATATTACTCTCCTGATGAAATATTTATATTATCACGATGCCGGAGGGGAGACTCGAACTCCCACAGAGTTGCCCCCGGCGGATTTTGAGTCCGCTGCGTCTACCATTCCGCCACTCCGGCAAAAAAATTTTACACTGCATAAAATACACTGCTAACGATAATTTGTCAAATGGGCAAGAAATTTTTGCATATTCGCGCTATCCCTTGAATCCGGG
>JAFSXS010000053.1 GCA_017443945.1 Synergistaceae bacterium | reverse complement strand
CCTTGAATCCGGGTGGGCGGGTGGGAAGAACGAACGATATTCGCGCGATAAATTAACTGCTGATGATGCACAGTTGCAAAAATGTTTTCGCCTTTGACGTTGCATGTATTAAATTTTTTCGTTCATACCGCGTTCCTTGAGAATCTTCACGACATTTTTCACGTCCTGAGAAGCCCCACGGTGTGTAATAAATAATGCGTCGGGAGAATCTACTATCACTAAATCATTAACGCCGTTCAAGACAGCAAGTTTCTCATTTGAATACACAAAACAATTTTTACTGTTTAGAATCATTGACTCGCCGACAGTTACGTTTTTATTCTCGTCGTTGTCTAAAATATCATCGTGCAGAGCGTCCCACGAGCCTACGTCAGACCAGCCGGAATTTACAAGAGGCACGACAGCAACTTTTTTCGCGCGTTCCATTACTGCATTATCGAACGAAATATTTTTTACGCCGGAAAATTCTTCACGCACATTTTTACGCATTGCAAGCGCATATAATTCCGGGTCAGCGTGTTCGAGTTCGCGATAAAGAGCTTCAGGAGTAAATATAAATATTCCGCCGTTCCATAAATAAATTTTGCTAGCTAAATATTTTTTTGCCGTGTCAATGTCGGGTTTCTCTACAAAATTTGCTGCCTCACAATAGCCCCCCTCGTGAAAATTGCCCTGCTTGATATAACCAAAGCCCGTTTCAGGCCGAGTCGGTGAAATCCCAAGTGTCGCGATATAACCGTCCTGCGCTGCTTTGACCGCAATTTTTATAGAGTCGCTGAATACTTTATTATTCTTTATAAATGCGTCGCTCGGAGCAATTATCATGACATCATCATATTTTGCGCCAGATTTTAATAATTCATCAACTGCAAGCAATATCGCCGGTGCTGTACCTCTTGCGCAGGGTTCCTCGATTATAAAATTTTCGCTCAAATTTTCGAGTCCGAATGTCTCATTAAATTGCTTGACCACTAATTTATGCCACTTCAAGCCGCTTATAACACGCAAATATTCTAACGGGACTATATTTAGCATTCTTAACGCAGTATTTTGCAGAAGAGTTCTATTTCCGTGCAGCCTTAAAAACTGTTTGGGCATGTTTTCACGCGATAACGGCCATAAACGAGTCCCGCTCCCGCCGCTTAGAATCATTCCGTAAATATTCATGTTAATTTACCTGCGATTGAGTACCTTTCTTCAACATTTCTGTAATGCTCGTTGACAATAACGGAATCGGATCTACAAATTGACCCGCTAATATTAAACTGTAATGAAGGTGAGGCCCTGTAACTCGTCCGGTGCTGCCTGATTTAGCAATTAATTGACCCTTATTAACTTTATCGCCCTTCTTCACGTTTATTTCTTGAAGGTGAAAGAATGCAGTTATTACGCCGTTCCCTGAGTCAATATAAACGCTTCCGCCCGCATAATAATGAAAGCCTGTCAATAAAACTGTTCCCGCAAATGGTGCTGTAACTTTTGTGCCGTTAGCTGCTCTCAAGTCTGCTCCGTTATGGCCGCTTCTAGGTACGCCGTTATAGACACGTTGAAGGCCGTAATAACTCGTAAGTGTAACACTGCTTAATGGTGCTTGAGGAGGAGTTGTCCAGCGCCGGGCCTTTGTCATAGTTCTTAGTGCTGCACCGATTAATTTTGACTCTTCACGGATTCGCTTTAATTCGCGTTTAGGAGGATTTACCATTTTTTGATTGACTCGTAAATGTTCCTGCGGATATTGACGGGCATTTAATTTGATATTTCCCGACGCTTTATAAATTCTATTTCCCTGCGTAAATTCTATCAAAATGGGATAATCGCCCGGCTTAGTGTTGCGAACGTCAGAGCCTAATAAACCGTAAGAGATTCGCCCAGCTCCGCCCTGTTCGACGTTGAGATTAATTTTTCTGTTCATCCATGTTACAACGGGATCCGAATATTCAGCCGTTGACGTTATAGAAATCGCGAATGCCTGCCCTATGTCCCAGCTTTCCGGAAAATTTACCCACGACGACGCAAATAACGGACTCGCCGCAAACAAAAAAATTATAGCTGCTAGAATAAATATTTTTCTCAAATTTTATCGTACTCCTTGTCATAAAGTTTTTATAAATTTCACTATGAGATCAATTAATTTTTCTGACTCTTTAAAGATTAACACTGCAAATTCATCGTCTGACAAAATTTTATCGCGTTCAATTCCTGCGGCCATGTTCGTAATAAATGAGACTGCGCAAACTTTTATATTCATTGCATGAGCGGCCATTGCTTCCGGAGTCGTTGACATTCCTAATAAATCAGCACCGATTAAAGCGAGAAAATTAACTTCTGAAGGAGTCTCGAACGACGGCCCCGTTAATGCACCATAAACGCCCGTTTTCAGTCCGAAATTTTTCAGAGTCTCAAGAAATTTTTTATCGTAAACCTGAGTCATATCCGGGAATCTTGCATTAAATCGCTCGTCGTTTGCGCCTATAAACGGATTCGGCAAAAAATTTATGTGATCTCTTATTGCAATAAGTTCGCCGATATGAAAATTTTTGTTCACTGCTCCGGATGCATTAGTGATAATTAAATTCTCAACGCCAATTAATTTAAGCACTCTGACGGGAAAAATTACAGCTTTCATCGAGTAGCCTTCATAATAGTGCGGTCTGCCCTGAAGGAAAATAATATTTTTGCCTGCGACTTTGCCGAGAATGAGTCTGCCTTTATTGCCCGGTGCTGTTGCTCTTGGCCAGTGCGGTATATCTTGATAATCAATAATTATTTTGTCATCAATATTTGCAACATCAGGAAAACGGCCAAGCTCTGAACCTGACATTATCGCAATATCGGGCGAATCTTTCATAAAGTGAGCTATATAATTTGCTGCCTCCTGAGCGTCGTTGTAGTCGTAATTTGTTTCTGCAGACGAGCCATTAACGAGCAGTAATACAATAAATAACGCTGATATAAAATTTTTCACAAATCTTCTCATAATAAATAACGCCTTCCCAAATTATAAAGTCTTCACGAGCTTAACAATAATTTCTGCAAGGTGTGAAGCAGATTCTTTCATCTTTGTTAATACTTCGGCTTCAGTCAAAATTTTATCAGGCTCTATACCTGCGGCCATATTTGCAACACATGAAAGAGTGCAGACTCTCATTTCCATAGAATTAGCTGCTAGGACTTCCGGAACTGTTGACATTCCAGCTAAATCAGCTCCAAGAATGCCGGCCATTTTTATTTCTGCTGGAGTCTCGAACGACGGCCCCATAAATGCAGCGTAGACACCTGTACGAAGGCCAAAATTTTTTAACGTCTCAAGAAATCCGGGATAATAAGCGTGAGTCATGTCGGGGAATCTTGCATTCCATCGCGGTTCGTCAGGTCCGATTAATGGATTAGTGCCCATAAAATTTATATGATCTCTGACTGCGATAATTTCACCAGGTTTGAAATCTTTGTTGATTGCTCCAGAGGCATTTGACGCGATGAAATTTTTTACGCCCATCATGCCGAGAACGCGAGTCGGAAAAGTTACGGCCTTCATCGAGTAACCCTCGTAACAATGCACACGGCCTTGTAGCATGATAATATTTTTTCCGCTGACTTGGCCAAGAATAATTTTTCCGCTGTGTCCCGGTGCAGTTGAGCGCGGCCAGTTTGGAACGTCTTTAACGTCGATTATAATTTTATTGTCAATTGAGTCTGCTATGTCTCCGAGTCCCGAACCTGATATTATTGCAGTCTCCGGAATTTCTTTAACGAATCGCATGAGATAATTTAATGCTTCCCGTGCGTCTTCATAGTTGTAAGCAGTCATTAAATTTTTCACCTCTCTATAATTGCGCTAATTCTAACATAATATGACGTGATTAATATATTTCACTGCGTCGGCCTCGCTTGACTCGATAGCGATTTCTACGGATTTGACGGACAAATTTATTAATTGCTCTGATTCGCGTCTTAGAGTAAAAGATTTTTGCACGAGGTCAGAGATTTTCTGCTGGGTGTCAATCTTTATAAATGGGATTAATACATCTCTCAATGTTTCTTGATTCATTCTTTGTTGAACAGAACCACGAGATAAACGCCTTATAAAATCGCTAATAATTGGCAAATTGAAATAAAGTGCGTAAACATCAGGCAAATATTCAGGCGGTAAATGAAAGCAAATTATATTATCCGAACATAAAGCACCGTTTAAGCTATCATCCACGACTCCAAAATTTCCTATAGTGCCTACTCGCCCTGTTACTATATCATTAGTAACAATGAATTTACTAAATTTTTGGGGGTCTACGTAGTGTGAATTATCTTTCTGAATCCTGCCATTTTGAATATCTGTACCTCTCACATAATAAATGAAGCCGGGATTATCTTCGAGCGTAAAATATTCTTCTGCATATTCTCCCGTAAAAATATATTCTGCAATATCAGAAAGCGTTTTTATATTCGGATCATAATTTCGCAAACTATTTTCAATATACTCATATTTAGGCATGAAGTACTCAGCGTCGAGTCTGGCTGCGGAATTTGCGAGAGAAAATAATTTTGTCGTGATATTATGAGATTGAGTCGGGAGTGAAAAATTTAATTCGTCCTGCAAGAGTTTTTGTGCTTGATGATAGAGTGACTCTGCTTCTAGTTTTGATTTCACAGATTTTGTGTACAGTTTTTCTATTGCAGATTGAATCTCTGTTATATCTGGGATTCTTATATTTAATATTGCAGGTAGCGTTAAATGTGGCTGTACTGTCTGACTTGCTGAACGTAATAATATCCCTCTACCGTATGAACTGTGAAGGAATGCCCAGAGAAAATATTTATTCAATCCTTCAAGATTATTTGTTCTAAGAATTATTACATCACGGCTTGTTGCATAAATGGAAAATTCATTTGTAACAAGTCCCACTTTTGCGACGGTTCCTCCCTTAGCTATAACAATATCACCGGGATATGCAAGAGCTATAGTGCTGCTATTTTCTTGCAAAATTTTCATAGGCAGGAAAACTGTAGCATCGGTAATGTTAATAAGTCCGTTGTTAATCTCATTCACTCGTAAAAATGGAATATTGCTTCTATCGTTGTCGTAATATTCTGCTACTGAAGGATAAAACGCGCTGCAATCAAGCCGACCGCCATAATCTGCAATAGTTTTTGCTCCAATTTCGTTTAATTTGTTCTGAAGAAATATGTTATATTTAGAGTAATATTCAGCGTCAAGCCGTCCAGATGATAGCATAACATTTAACATCACCTCGCAACATTCAAGCCCACTCATCAAAGCATTATACTTCGCTTCATTAAATGACGAATGGGCATCAACGAAAAAACTTAAATTTTCCCGCTTGGCAAATTCTATAAACGCTTCTGCAATGCCGTCTTGAGTCTTCCCATCGTGATTAAATAAATCGTGATCCACTATTAAATGATTATGATCATCAAGAATAAAGCTCCCGTTTTCGTCCTTTACATAAATTTTATCGCCGGAATTATCTTTGCTGGGTTTCTGCATGGCCGCAAAAAAAATCGGGTAATCATCACGGCGCGGGCATAAATCATCGTCCCATTTCTGAACAAACAGCACAGACGTTTTTGTACCGGTGTGAGGCTTGAAGACGTTTCCATGAAGACCGACAACCGCGAGAATCCTGCATCTTTCCGCAATGAAATCACGAATATATTTATCGCTCGAATTATTGAATCTCCCCTGCGGTAAAATAATTGCCATACGTCCGCCCGGCTTTAGAAATGATAAATTGCGTTCAATAAACAAAATATCGCGTCCGACCTTAGATTGATATTTGCCGTTAGAGTTTTTGCCGAGTTCATAATTTGCGATAATATTTTTCTGTTGAATATCACCAGCGAACGGCGGATTTGCCATGACAATATCGAAATTAAAATTTTTGCGGCCTTCTTCAGTCTCTGCAAAGTCTATGAACCGCAGCCACCCTTCAAAATAAATTTTCTGCCACGCAAGAGTCTTTGTAAAGTCGTCCCAGTGCATATAATCGAGCGTATTCAGGTGCAAAACGTTCGTGCGTCCGTCTCCTGCGATTAGATTCAATGTGCGTGCGACTCTAACTGCTTTCTCGTCGAAATCGATAGCAAAAACTTTTTCCCGCACATAGTCCTCGCATTCGGGTAATTTTTTCTCGGCGGTAAATAAATTGCTAGGCGGAATACCATTTTTCTCGTAAATTTTCCTCCATACGTAAAACATCGTGTGAACAGGGAAACCGCAAGACCCTGCAGCAGTATCAATCATGCTTTCAGACTCGGACGGATTTAACATTTTGACGCACATATCAATGACGTAACGAGGTGTGAAAAACTGCCCTTTTTCGCCTTTCTGCGATTTATTCATGAGATATTCGAAAGCGTCATCAACTACATCAAGATTCGAGTTAAATAATTTCACGTTCTGCAATGAGGACACACACACGGATAAATGCGAAGGAGTGAGAGAAATTTTTTCATCTTTTGGGAATACGCCCGGCCATTTTGATTGTGCGCTGTCAAATAATGCCTGAATATTTTTCTTGAGTGCGTTGTCAGTGTCGCCGTAATTCATAAATTCGAGAGCGCGTTTTGTGTTTCTAGTGCTTTGAAGTTCGTCATATAATTTCGTGTAAATGAGCTTGAAGACTTCTTCGAATGCGTCAACCCCTGCATTAGCTAATACTTCATCTTCCATTTCTTGAATTAACGATTTGAGGGATCTTTTATTTGCTGCGAGCTTATCATTTGCGGCCAAGTCAGAAATATATTTAGGCTTGTTAAGTAGGTCGCGCAATTTTTGTCCGGCTTGAGGAATAATAGAATCCCGAATTGACTCGAATAAATTTTTCTCATTCCCATCATCATCCTTATTTTTGCGCAGATACGATTCAATTTGCTGGCCGTTAGTCCAGACTCCTATAAGTGCGCCGGTTGCATTGCAGTAAGATTTTAGCTGACTCTTGCCCTCCAGTAATTTGGGTTTCTTGACCTCGACTATAATATATTCTGACTCTGGGTGTTCGCTGTCAAAAATTACGATGTCGGCGCGTTTTATTTCTATTCCGAAGTGTATGGCGTATTCGAGTTTAATATTTTCGCGCGGGTAATTATATTCGTGAATGAGCTTGTAAATAAATAATTGCCTGACAGTTTCTTCCGGAGTGAGTCTAATTTCTTTATCGCGTATGAGGCACTTAATAAACGGGACATCAACGCCCTTCACTTGTTTTGTGAAAATTGCTGACTGTATAGCGTTTATATTTTCCTGACTGAACACTGAGTCATTATAAGTAGTGCCGCTAAAAATTTTATCTAGTGAGTACAAATTGTTATAGCCTCCTTTTGTGAGTGAATGATAAGTTATTATATAGTAAATGAAGTCAATTATTGCATTATTTGCGTGCGGTTTGCTGTGCTTGTGAAAAAATTAATCTATCGCGAACAGACAAAAATTTTATAGTGTGAATCTGCATTTATTGTAATTATTTACGAGCTGGCGGCTTCAGGACTGGTGAAAAAATTAATCTATCACGAACAGGCAAAAATTTTGAAGTGTGAATCTGCATTTATTGTAATTATTTACGAGCTATAAGGGTCGACGGTCAGGACTGGTGAAAAAATTAATCTATCGCGAACAGGCAAAAATTTTATAGTGTGAATCTGCATTTATTGTAATTATTTACGAGCTGGCGGCTTCAGGACTGGTGAAAAGTTTAATTTATTTATTAATTGAGATATTTTGCAAGTATTCAAATTTAACTGTTATAATATTCACGAAAAATTTTTCACTCAATGCTTTGCGAAAGACGAGACTTTTACAACTACATTTACAACTACAAAAAAATTAATTTTTCACGGTTATAATAATCTCTCACACAAAAATTTTATTTCTTTACTCATGCGATTATAATTTATTATCTTGTTATTGATGGAGTATAAAATCTGTATTTATTATAATTATTGCACGAAACTTTTAACGCAAATTATCCCGCCATAATCGATAAATCAGCACGGACAAACATTGCAATCACCGCCCAAAATATTTATAAAAAATTTTCCCTAACAGCACAGTATTTGTTCATCCCGCCCGGATTGAAAGTGTAGCGCGAATATGCAAAAATTTTATAGTGTAAATCTTCGTGAATGCTGTAAAATTAATTTATAATTTATCTGAAAAATTTTTAAAAAGGGGCTTGACAAAATATTATGAATCGTGTAAAATCGCACATCACATCACATCACATCACATATATTATTATCTTTTACCGAGAGTCAAGAAAACGTCGCGGTTTATATTTGCAATTCTTCAGGGCGTAATTGATGCTTTACTATATTATACATGCTTCGAGGCTATAATATTTTTCACGAAACAATCGCAAAATTTTACTTCCGAAGTGCTGATATTCTTAACGGGCACAATGTTAGCTTGCTTTCTCTTCACAAAATTATACGGGTTCAGAAATTGGACTCTATGGGAAGAAACCAGCGCGATATTAAAATCTGTCCTGTTAATTTTGCTGCTAAGTACTCTTTATCTTTACGCTAATAAATTTCACGTGTCATTTCTTGCTATTTTGCTGGGAAATTTTTTCTTCATTCCGGTTATAATTACGGCGAGATACTTTTTCCGGAGTATTTTATTTCGTGCGGGGCTGCTTGCGAAGTCTATAATAATTCTTGGAGCAGGCGAGGCAGGAAAACTAATCGCAAAGAGCATTCAATCATCAACATTTACGGCGCGAAAAATTTTGTGCTTCCTTGACGATGACGACGATAAACAAAATAAATTCATTCAGGGCGTGCAGGTACTCGGCAAAATAAAAGATTTCGAGAGCATTCAATCACAGTTAAACGCAGACGAGGCCGTTATAGCAATCCCTACAGCTTCACGGGTAAAACTCGCTGATGTCCTAAACGATATAGAGCAGCATATTGACAGAGTTTTATTTGTGCCTGATATGTACATGCTTACGACTTATTCGGCCAAGATTCGCAGCATTGACGGAATGCCGGTTATTTCTTCATCGCAGGGACTCTTGAATCCCGTCAACGTTGTAATAAAAACTATAATTGACTATATCGGAGCAGTAATCGCGCTGATATTCTTTACTCCCGTTATGTTATGGGCAGCTTATAGAATCAAGAAAGAGGACGGCGGGCCAATATTTTATAACCGCGAGAGAGTCGGCTGGAAGGGGAAAAATTTTATAACGTACAAATTTCGCACTATGCACACTAACGCAGAGGAAATTACGAAAAAATTATTTAAGGATCCGGAAGTTTTTGCGAGCTACAAACAGGGAATAAAGCTGAAGGATGACCCCAGAGTTACGAAAATCGGCGCATTTTTGCGAAAAACGAGCATTGACGAACTCCCGCAGATATTTAATATTTTCAAGGGAGAAATGAGTCTTGTCGGGCCTCGTCCGCTGATAAAATCTGATGTTGATTTAGTTTACAGTGATGATTTGACCGTCAAAAAAGTTTATACAGCAAAACCGGGCTTAACCGGCATATGGCAGGTCAGCGGAAGAAGTGATTTAGACGCAGAATTTAGGCGCAAAATAAATTGTTATTACGTTCATAACTGGTCTGTGTGGCTTGACATTGCAATATTATTTAAGACTCCTTTAGCGGTATTATCGAGTAAAGGCGCATATTAAAATTTTTCTGTGCGTGAGGGTATTTTTTGCGCAAAATAAATGCTAGAATCAAGCAAAAATTTTTCGTAAAGGAGCTTGACATCTAAATAATGAGCTTGTATACTCGACACGCACAACGCACAACGCACAACGCACAACGGCACGACTCTGCTCTCTTACACAATTTAACTAATCTTTATCAATTACACGAAATTTTTTGCAGCAAATCTCCTGCAACAGCACAGGGGGTGTGAAGGGTGTTATTTAACTCTTTCCAGTACGGGATATTTTTTCCGATTGTATTTGCTATTTATTGGGGACTGCCGGATAAATTTCGCTGGCCTGTGATTCTGATTTCTAGCTATTATTTCTATATGAGCTGGAATGTAAAATATGTTGTGCTAATTTTATTTACGACGATAATATCATATTTTGCAGCACTCTTAATCGAACGTTACAGAGATAATCAGCCGGCAAAAAAATTTATTCTTGTTTTCTCGTTAATTGCATGTCTGGGAGTCTTGTTTGTGTTCAAGTATTATAATTTTTTCGCGCAAAGTTTTGTGAGCTTCATGGATTTATTTGCGATAAAATTACATCCTGCGACGTTAAAATTATTATTACCTGTTGGAATATCGTTTTATACATTTCAGACTCTGGGCTATGTCATTGACGTTTACAGGGGCGAGGCTGGGGCAGAAAAAAATTTTGGAATTTATGCGGCGTTTATCTCATTTTTTCCGCAATTAGTTGCAGGGCCTATCGAGCGCACAAATAATTTACTGCCTCAAATTAAAGCAAAACACGTTTTCAATTACGAGCAGGCCTCATACGGGATAAAATTAATGACGTGGGGATTCTTCAAGAAATTAGCGATTGCAGACACTTTAGCAACATATTCTGATAGAGTCTTTAATCATGTGCATAGCTATCAGGGATTTGCGCTGATTCTGGCGGCTTTATTCTTTACGATTCAGATTTATTGCGATTTCAGCGGTTATTCTGATATTGCGAGGGGCTGTGCTAAGATGATGAATATTGACCTAATGGAAAATTTTCGGAGTCCTTATTTCTCAGCAAGCATTAAAGAATTTTGGTCGCGGTGGCATATTTCGTTATCGACATGGTTTCGCGATTATGTATATATACCGCTGGGAGGGAATCGAGTTAATAAATTCCGGCATTGTTTGAACTTGATGATTACGTTTATAATTTCGGGACTCTGGCACGGTGCGAAC
This sequence comes from Synergistaceae bacterium, assembly GCA_017443945.1. Taxonomy (NCBI): domain Bacteria; kingdom Thermotogati; phylum Synergistota; class Synergistia; order Synergistales; family Synergistaceae; species Synergistaceae bacterium. The sequence goes on along the minus strand of JAFSXS010000053.1, from coordinate 15,465 downwards.
TGGACATTTGTAATTTGGGGAGCTGTTCACGGACTTGCGCAGGTGATAGAAAATTTTTTCACGCGTCCAAAAAGTTTAAGGGCGTTGCGGGTTATGATGACATTTACATTTGTGAGTCTTGCGTGGATATTTTTCCGTGCAAATAATGTCAGTGAGGCGCTGTATATTTTCTCGAATCTTTTCACGGGGATAAATAATTTATGGGAATATTTTGCGATTAATGGCTATAAGGTTTTAATCATATCTAATTTTAAGAAATTCCGAATAATAGTTGCTGTCATGGCATTAATTATCTGGGATTATGCCAGCTTAAAACATGATGTAATAAACTTTATGACCTCACAGAAAAATTTTATAGTTAGATACGCATTTTATTTCGTATTGCTGACTGTATTAACTTTATTCAGGACAGCTGAGACTACAGAATTTGTTTATTTCCAGTTTTAGGAGATGACTCACATGAAAAAATTTTTGCTTAAAGTCTCAATATTTATTTTGTACTCGCTTATTTTACAAGTGGTTATATCGATTATTATAGATCCTTTCAACGTCTTTCATGCTTATAATATCAGAGATAACGGAATAGAACCCAACAAGAATTATGTCAAGATGAAATACATTCTAGCGAATCCGGAAAAATTTGACAGCTTTATGTTCGGCTCTTCAAGAGTAGGAAATATTCACACGGATAAAATTTCGGACTATAAAGTTTACAATATGACTTATTCAGCGGGAACACCTCGTGAACATTTAGACAATCTGAAAACTTTTCTATCACATAACATATATCCTCAAAAAATATCTATAGGTGTTGACAGTTATTCTTATACAGAATTGATAGATGACCATATACATCAACATTTTAGATGTCCGTATGAATATTTGCGTGATAATTTCATACATTTTTGCAGACTATATATAGATATAGCGAGGAATATTGAAGCGCTTGAGGGAATATTGAAGCATTCTCCATCAAAAAAATTTGTCGAACGATTTTATAAATATGGCTGGAACAGTGATTATAATCGTGAAACAAAATTTGACTGGAAGAAATCTCCTCTTGAACCTTCATTTGGCAGCAAATATAATTTATCCGGCACTCTAAATGACTTGCGTGAAATTGTGAATCTATGCCGGGAAAATAATATCGAGCTGGTAATATTCACGAATCCAATGCACAACGTTACTTATCGAGCCTCAGTTAATGACAAAAACTATTTTGAATTTCTCGAAGGGCTTGCGCAAATAACTGACTTCTACAACTTTAGCAGCCTGAATAATATAACTCTCAACAATGATAATTATTTGGAAACTAGCCACTACAAAGCAGAAGTCGGAGATATTATTATTAACGTCATTTGCAACGGCGCACAATATCCGGAATTACAAGCACAGGGCTTCGGAGTCAAAGTTACCCGCGATAACGTGAAGGATTTAATCACATTGCTTGAGTCTCAGCTATGATTTTTCCGCCGCCGAGCAGGGTGGGCGGGTGGGGCGAGGCGGCGGACTCTTAAAACTATTAGGAGTGTCAGATTTTTTGTGTAAATGGAATCTGAAGTTCAGTATTTGCAAGTATTCAATTTTCTAATTACACAAAATTTGGGACAAACCCTCACTATTTATAAAGCTGCTAAATCTCGGCTTGCAACAATATCTACATCAGTCCCGCATACATTGTGTATTAAGACTTGGCCGATTTTCAACGGTGCTGCGACATCAAGTTTTGCTACTTCACGCGCTATATCAAATAATTTTCCCTTAGGAGCTGGAGTCTTACTTCTAATCGGGCAGACCGGCAATTTTCCGCCCTTGACTCTAACTGTAGAAGCAAAAACGCGTCTAGGATCTTTCACTTCGGATCTTGCGTAACTTTCTCCGCGCGGGCATGTATTACCCTCAACTTTTACAACTTCGCCGAAATCATCAAGACTCACGCTTAACCCGCAGCCTAATGGACACGACACGCAAATAAATTTTCTTGTTTCGCTCATAATTTATCACCTCTTTAAACCGGCTGAATGTCTATAATAATTTCTTGCAGGTCGGGTAACGCTTTTATCTGTTCGGCCTTAATTTTTACTTCGTTCATTTCTCCGGGACGCGCATAACGCAATCTTTGCGAATATAAATCATTACTTGCGAAAACTTTGCACGCCTGCTCAATCGGATGAGTTACCCGCATAAAAATTGTCGTGTCAGTCTCTCCCGTAACAAATTGAGGCGAAAAGAGTCTAACATTTTCCCCGCCTTTAACTGGTATACGCTTAATATCACTCGAAATTTTACCTGCTGCGAATTTTGCGGCACTTTTTCCGGCGAGTAATCCTTCATCGCTTACGTTGTCAACTAAATCATAAACTATTACGACATTTCCGGCGGCAAAGATTCCCGGGTTCGTAGTCTGCAATAAATCATTTACAACAGGTCCGCCCGTAACTTTGTGAATCTCTATTCCGGCCATACGTGATAATTCATTTTCAGGGATTAACCCTATCGCAAGCAATAAAGTATCGCACTCTATGAATCTTTCAGTACCCTTAATTGGAGTCATTTTGTCGTCAACTTCTGCGACCGTAACGCCTTCGAGTCTATCCTGCCCGTGAATCTTTGTAACAGTCGTCCTTAAATGAAACGGGATCCCGTAATCGTCGAGACATTGTGCAATATTACGACGCAAACCGCCCGGCCAAGACATTACTTCATAAACGCCTTCAACCTCAGCACCCTCCCAGATCATTCGGCGGGCCATTATCAAGCCTATATCACCCGAACCGAGAATAACTGCGCGTTTTCCCGGCATAAATCCTTCCATATTTACGAATCTTTGAGCAGTACCAGCCGTATAAATTCCTGCGGGACGAGTGCCGGGGATTCTTATTGCACCTAATGGACGCTCACGACAGCCCATTGTCAAAACTATTGCTCGCGGATTTAGTGATTCGATTCCGCGTTCTTTGTTCATTGTCCAAACGGTATTTGAGTCTTTGTCGATTTGGAATACCATAGTATTTGTACGGAACTCTACGCCGATTTCATGAGCCTGCTTTATGAATCTATGCATGTATTCAGGGCCGGTTAATTCTTCTTTGAACGTTCGCAGACCGAATCCGGGGTGTATGCATTGCTGCAAGATTCCGCCCAAGTCCCAATCACGTTCAATTACAACGACATTTTTTGCGCCTTCCTGCTTTGCGCCGATACCAGCAGCGACTCCGGCAGGGCCAGCTCCGATTATAAGCACGTCAATATTATTATTCATTAGTGCCGGCCTCCTTGTTGAGCAAAAATTCTTTAGTTTTACCAGCTAATAATTTGGACTCTCCGCCGTGCCTTGTTATTTCGTCCAAGGGGATATTTAATTCGCGCGACAAAATTTCTGCGACTCTAGGACAGCAAAAACCGCCCTGACAGCGTCCCGTCCCTGCACGAGTCATCATTTTAACGGCTGTAATAGTTCTTGCACCGCGTTTGATTGCCTCGATTACCTGACCTTCTGTAACTGTCTCGCACCTGCAAACTATTTGAGCGTATGATGGATTTTCCTGCGCTAATTTCTTTCTTGTGTCCATGTCCAAATATAAGAATCTCGGAATATTACGGCGTTCAGGTATAAATTTTTCGTTAGGGATTAATTTAATTCTGTCTGATAGTTCTTCCTTGAGTAAATCAGCAATATAAACAGCGATTGCAGGCGACGAAGTAAAACCGGGCGATTTGATACCGGCAGCATTCACAAAACCGCGCGGAGTCTTCAATGCTTTAATCTCGAAATCTCCTGACTCTGTATTAGCTCTTACTCCTGCAAAAGTTGTTATGTTCATGTTCACGGGGAAATTAGGAACGAGTCGGCGCGCACCCTTGAGAACTTCTGCGAGACCTTCGGGCGTTGTAGCTCTGTCTTCGGGGTCTTGCTGTTCCGTTGCTGTAGGGCCTGCCATTAGATTCCCTTCTGCTGTGCGTAAAACTGTTATGCCCTTGCCTGCCTTTGACGGACAAGAAAATAAGAAGCTCGTTACAAAATTTCCGGTTGTGCGGTCAAGCAAATAATATTCGCCTTTTGTCGGGATAATCTTAAAACTTTTATCTCCGGCCCATTCTGCAATCTCGCCCGAATGAACTCCGCCCGCATTTATTACAACAGGAGCAAAGAAATCGCCTTTATTTGTGTGAACGCCTTTAATATTTTGCGATTCATCGAGTATTAAGCCCGTCGCAAGAGTCTCAAGAAATAATTTAGCACCGTTAATTTTTGCGCTTTCTATCATTGCGTTGACGGCCTCGAAATTGTTTATTATTCCTGCTTCAGGAGACCATAAAGCCGCTACTATTTCTGGATTCGTATTTGGTTCGCGTTCACGTAATTTATCGCCTGAAATTATTTCAAGTCCGGGAACACCGTTTTTAATGCCCTGATCTAATAATTTTTCCAGGTGCTTGACTTCAGAGTCATTGAATGCACACACGAACGACCCGCATTCATCCAAATGTACGTCTAATTCGTCTTTGAGCTTGTGCCATAATTTATTACCTGGAACGCAGAATTTTGCTTTAATTGTGCCGGGCTCATCGTCAAAACCTCCGTGAATCATTGAAGAATTTGCCCTGCTTGCACCTGCGGGAAGTTCTGAAGCTTTATCGAGTACAGCAATATTTAATTTATATTTCGAGAGTTCCCGCGCGATTGAAGCTCCTGTAATGCCTGAGCCAATTATAATCACGTCATAATTCATGAAATTTATTCCCCCTCACTAAAAAATGACAGCCCCGTTAATGGAGCTGCCGTTATTGAGTCAAAATATTTATTAGTCTGTCCAAGCGCGTGATTTCTCGATAGCTTTCTTCCAGCCTGCATAAGCCTTTTCGCGCTCATCTGCTGCGAGTTCGGGCGTGAACTTGTGATCTTCTGCCCAGTTTGCGCGAATATCGCCTTCATCTTTCCAGAATCCGACTGCGAGTCCTGCTGCATAAGCTGCGCCAAGTGCTGTAGTCTCATTTACGACCGGTCTAACAACTTCAGCACCGAGAATATCAGCTTGCAATTGCATCAATAAATTATTTACAACTGCACCGCCATCGACTTTGAGGGCCGTTAATTTTTTGCCGGAGTCCTTCTCCATTGCTTCGATAACGTCTCTAGTCTGATAGCAGAGACTCTCAAGTGTTGCGCGTATAATGTGTTCTTTGCGGATATAACGAGTCAGGCCGACAATAGCTCCTCTTGCTGTCATGTCCCAATAAGGCGCGAAGAGTCCTGAGAATGCAGGAACGAAATAAATTCCGCCTGAGTCTTTGACTTTGCCCGCAAAATATTCTGTTACGGGTGCATCATCAACGAGACGCAAATTATCACGCAGCCATTGAATCGCAGCACCAGCAATCGCAATAGAACCTTCAAGAGCGTAATAACATTTTCCCGGCTCACGTGAATAAAACGCTGTTGTCAAGAGTCCATTTTTGGAAGGAATCGGCTTATCTCCAATGTTCATGAGCATAAAGCAGCCTGTGCCGTAAGTATTCTTTGCTTCTCCCTCGCTCAAACATGCCTGGCCGAATAAAGCTGCCTGCTGGTCTCCTAAATCGCCAGCTACAGGAATTTCTGCGCCGAACGGTCCTGACGCTGTTGTTTTGCCATAAACTGCACTTGACGGCATAATTTTAGGAAGCATTGACTCGGGGATCTGTAACTCTTTTAACATTGTCTCGTCCCATTTAAGAGTCTCGATGTTCATTAATAGAGTTCTTGAAGCGTTAGATACGTCTGTTACATGAACGCCGCCATTGACACCGCCGGTTAAATTCCAAATCAGCCACGTATCAGTGTTGCCAAATAATAACTCGCCTTTTTCTGCTTTCTCGCGCGCGCCGGGTACGTTGTCGAGAATCCAGCGAATTTTTGTGCCGGAAAAATATGGATTTATAAGAAGTCCGGTGATTTCTTTTACTTTGCCTTCGCCTTTCTCGTTCTGACCCCAGCCCGGTTTTTTCAGCCATTCTGCGCAAAAATCTTGAGTCCTCGTGCACTGCCATACAATTGCGTGATAAATGGGTCTGCCGGTTGATTTTTCCCATACAACTGTAGTTTCGCGCTGATTAGTGATTCCGACTGCTGCAATTTCTTCAGGTGAAATATTGCCCTTGATTAATGCTTGTCTGATAACGTCTTGAGTCCTGCTCCAAATTTCCATTGCGTCATGTTCGACCCAGCCGGGATTCGGGAAAAATTGTTCATGCTCCATTTGATGAGAAGCTACCGGCCGGCCGTCCTTAGCAAATAACATACAACGAGTGCTTGTTGTGCCTTGATCTATTGCAGCAACGTATTTTTTCTCTGACATTGAAAAATTTTCCTCCTGTTTGATTTCTGGTGCGGTTGTAGTAGTAGATTCTTTCTTGCTTCCGAATAATTTAAATAGCATTGTTTCTACTCCTGAAATTAATATAATGCGCGGGGGCAGAAAAATTTTTTACATTAATCCGAACGCGTGGCAGAAGAAGTAAGCAGCTACAGCACCTACAAGCGGGCCGATGACAGGAACCCATGAATATCCCCAGTCAGAGTCTCTCTTGCCGGGAATTGGAAGAACAAAATGCGCGATTCTGGGGCTTAAATCTCTTGCAGGGTTAAGAGCGTAACCGGTCGGGCCTCCTAAAGCTGCACCGAGTCCGTAAATGATTCCAGCAACTAAGAAAGTACCAACTCCGGGTGTAAAGCCTGCTTTTGTTGCAACACCTTCAGAGAACACGCACATAATAAGCGTAACAAGGAAAAATGTAGCAATTGCTTCAGTCAAGAAACAGCAGGGTAAGCTGCGTTCTGATTCACTCTTGTTAGGAGCAGTACAGAAAACGCCGAGCATCGCATTAGAATCTGAACCCTTCCAGTGACTCAGATATGCAAGCCATACTACGATAGCACCGCAAAATCCGCCGATCATTTGAGCAATTATAATATTGCATGCCTCACCCCATGAACCGTAAACGCCTGCGAGAGTCTTTGCAACTGTTACAGCGGGATTCAAATCTGCCTCTGCGCTTCCGAATGCATTTGCCGCGAAAACTCCAAGACCTACAGCCCAAGCCCAGCCCCAGCAAATATGAACCCAGTTAGAGCCATTAGCTTTTGAGTCTTTGAGTACTAAATTTGCAACGTTGCCGTCGCCGAATACTACTAGAACTAGAGTGCCGAAGAATTCACCTAATACAGGTCCTGTCGTCATAATAAAGATTCCTCCTGTTAAGATTTAATAATAAATTTTATGTAACTCTTCCGGAAATTGCCCCGCCTGATTAATCAAATCTGCCCCCGCAAAAATTTTCATCAGTCAATAAAGCAAATTCCCGAAGTAATGCCCTAAAATCTCATAAATAAATCTGTAAACATGTAAACAATAAATATTTTAGCGCAATTATTATTTATGTCATAAGAAATTTTGCGGTTTACACTTTACATAAATTTTTCGAATCACTGTATAATTATTAACAAGTTCATAAAAAATTTTTTCTCGCAAAGGAGCTATTTATATCGTGGATAACAAAAGCAACATGAAGAACATCGGAATAATCACATCCGGAGGCGACTGCGGCGGACTCAATGCAGTTATCAGAGGTGCGGCAAAGGCTGCATTAATGCGCGGAATCAGAACTTATACGATTCCAAACGGTTATGCAGGTTTATATAATCTCGTTGATTTCGATCACCTTGTAGAGCTCGACGAAGAACGCACGGATCATGTAAATTCGTCATTTGCAGGAAGCGACGCAGGACACAGCAGAGTCAAAATTTCCAAGATTAACGATCCCGACAAATATGACAGAATCATGATGGGATTACGCAAGCACAATTTAAACGGGCTTGTAATTTCCGGCGGTGATGATACCGGAAGCGTTGTCGTTGATTTATCAGAACACGGAATCCCCTGCGTTCATGCTCCCAAGACAATGGATTTGGATTTACAGACTTATTCTGTAGGCGGAGACTCGGCAATCAACAAAATTGCTACGATCGTTGACGACCTCAAGACAACAGGAACGACTCATAATAGAATCATGGTCATTGAAGTTTTCGGACGTTATGCAGGCCACACAGCTTTTAGGGGCGGAATTGCTGCCGACGCTGACTGCATATTAATTCCTGAAGTACCTGTAGATTTCAACGCAGTTTACGATCATTTGAAGCATTATTACATTCGCAGGATTCTTAATTCCGACGTTCACGCAGGCACTTACACAATTGTTGTAGCTGAAGGTGTAAGAGGCGAGGACGGAAAATTATTCTCTGACGGCGGAGCAGCACAGGCGGACTCGTTCGGTCATCCAAAGTTAGCGGGCGCAGGAAGATTCGTAAAAGAAACCCTCGAAAATATGATGCGTGAAGACCCCGAAATCAAACAATTTATGAAGACTTCCGGAATGTATGTCCCCGGCGTGTTTGAGATTCCTGAGATTCGCGAAGTTATTCCGAGTCATATTGTCCGCAGCGGTTCGACTTCTGCATATGATGTAAATTTCGGCAAACAAATCGGAGCAGCAGCAGTAATTTTGCTTGACGAGGGAATCAGCGGCGTTACAGTCGTTAAAATGTACAACGGCAAAATTAGATACATGCCGACATCTGAAGCGATCGCACAAAGATTCGTGGGACTCGAAAGCGTTACATTCTATGAGCAAATGGACGTATGCTTTGGCCGCCGCCGTCAAGAGTATCAAGCAGTATTAGAAGAAGTACACGGCGCTGTCGAACGTCAATACAGCTAATTTCTTGACAATACAACGAGTCGAGAATAAAATATTTTGCGTTTTACGGAATGCATTGGGGCTGTAGCGCAGTTGGGAGCGCGCGACATTCGCATTGTCGAGGCCGGGAGTTCGAATCTCCTCAGCTCCACCAGAATATAATCAGATACAATTTCTTATAAATATAGAAGCCTGCAATAAAGCGGGCTTTTGTGTTATTATCACTCCGACAAGCAAATATAAATAAAGAGTCCCGACGACAAAATCATCAAGACTCTTGCAAATAATTATTTATTTCTTGACTTCAACGCGAAAATTACAGCAATAATGCTTAATCCCGCAAATGTTCCCGAATTACAGCCGCTAGATCCTCCGCCTGAATATATATTAGTGTCTTCGTCTTCATCAGGATTAACAGGCGTTTCAGCAGCAGTAACTTCAACTACACTAATATTGCCGATAGTTGATTCTCCGCTCACGTCAGCACTATAAATCACAAAATAAAAACTTTCAGGGATATTCACTTTTCCGCCGTTGAAATTCACGAGATTATCAGCGTCAATAGTTATGCTTCCGTCAGAACTTGTAACAACGCTTGCAACATAACTCGGAAATAATACGCCGTTAGTGTCGATAAATAAATCTGGCGAGTACATTGCATTAAATAACGGGTCTAACTCGTCGGGAATTGATGGTAAAGAGCCGCGTTTTTCGTCTGCGCTTATTTCGGGCGTGTACTCGTAGTATTCTGTCATGTCGACTAAGATAATTTCTGTCTGAACGCCTGCTGTTAATGCTTTGCCGCTGTTGTCTGCGAGAATCTGCGAAAATTTACGGCCTGACAATGTTTCATAATCGGGATTGAGATTCTTCACATATTGATCGTCAACTGTGTAATCCGGTTCATCTTCAACAGGAATCCCGGCGATAGTGGGTGATTCTTGTTCGGGTTCGTCGTCAACGTTTGCGTCAGATACTTTTGTGAAGGCCTTAATACATGCGTTCATAGGGTGAGGGGCGTTATTTTCTTTATTATATGCTCCGTCGACCCATTTATTATCTTCATAAAAATAGCTTTCACGGTCATAAACTACGGCATAATCAGAATATCCGTTAATTCTTGTTTCTGTAGCGATAGGAAATTCATATGAAGGATTTGTAATGTCAAGTATTACGCTGAAATACTCGCCTTTGTTGAGAGTTGCGGGATCAGCTAATTTATAAGTGTGATAGCCTGCAAGAGGAATTATAATATCTTTGCTTTGTTCAATCAGTGTGCCGCTGTCAATATTTGTATCTGGGTGAGTTGTGCTGTATTTTCTGATTGTAACGGTAACTGCTGCATCGTTCTGAGTCGTATAGAATGATACTTCTTTCAAGATTTCCCCGTCGCTTATGGCCTTGAAGACGTTTGCAGCACTTGAAGTTAAACCCGTTCCCCATGACGAACAGACACTGTTGGAAGGTTATCGCCTTCTGCTGTCCCTTTTTGGCCTATGCCGTAATAATATGCGCCTGTTGTCTTATTCGTGAAGCGTTCATCAAGTGCAGCACTGTAACTGATTGTGAGAGCACCTTTTGTCATGATTAATTTCTTGAGTTCATTTCTATTTTCGGGCAGGAACATAATATCATAAGAAATATCATCGGCCACAAAAGACGCGTCTGTGATTCTAAGTGCTGTAGGGTAATAATCAGGACTCTTGATATTTGCTGCTGATTCCTTAGCTTTAGTATCGCTGTCAAAATCTGAATATGGCAGACCGTTTTTCTCTTCGATAGGCCCCCAGCCCCAACCCCTTGACATAATCGCAAGAGCCTGCAAAGTACTGCCGCCTTTAAAGACTTGATTATATTGCGGATTTTCTACAAGTTTGTTGTTGATTACCAAGCTGAAATTATATTTTTTGTCGGGATTCATGTACCTGAACCATGATATATAAATTTCTGACAAATCCATATCGCTTGAAGTAAGGCTCAAATAATTTGCTATGACATCATTTGAAACCTGCGTTAAATATCCTGTCTCGACTCCAGCAAGAACACCGAACGCCCAGCAAGTTCCCCAAGGATCTTGATTTCTGATTTGAGGTACAACGCCGTAATCACGCAAATCAAATGAAGCCGGCAGAGTCTCATTATCTGCAATGCGAACTAAATTTTTCCCCGGAACACTCACAGTACGCGAGAAATCAAACGGTACGAGGTCAGCAAATGCCGATGTCGTGAAGAGAATTACAAGTGATAAAGCAAGCAAAAATTTTTTCTTCATGAAAATTTCTCCCTTCATAATAAATTACAGCAATGATTATAAAATTTTTAGCAATTTACAGACACACTTTTTATATGATTTCTCTTGCTATAATATTCACGAAAAATTTTATATTTTACTCAACATTAAGAAGGAGAGTTAATTTCGTGAAACTAACTAGCGAAGAAGTAAACAGTATCGCATTAGAATCGCGCCTAATCCTTACAGAACAAGAATTAGACGGTGCTGTGCGTTACATAAATAATTTTCTTGACATGCTCGACAGATTCAGAGAACTCGATTTGAAAGACGTAGAGCCCTTCAGCTTTGCAGAAGTCCTAGAATGCCCCTTGCGTGATGATAAAGTCGTACAATTCCCGGACACTGAAGCAATCTTGCACGAGAGCGCACACGTTGACGGCTCATACTTCAAAGTGCCGCGCATTATGGAGGAATAATTTACTATGGAACTTTACGAATTAAATTTAACCTTTGCAGCTAAAGGACTTCAGGAGAAAAAATTTTCTGCCGCTGAACTTTTCGAGTCCTGCAAAAAACGTATTGACTCATGCGAAGATAATATTCACGCGCTTATCACCCGCACTGACGATGTAGCAAAGCAGCAATTAAACGAGTCAAACTCTGGAATCTTGGCCGGAGTCCCTACGATCATAAAAGATAATTTATGCACTAAGGGAATCAAGACTACAGCAGCGAGCAAGATTTTAGGAGATTGGCGGCCGCCTTATGACGCTACAGCATGGAAATTTTTACGCAATGCCGGAGCCGTTCTCATGGGTAAAGCTAACATGGATGAATTTGCGATGGGCGGTACCTGCGAAAAATCTGCGTACGGGCCGACTCATAATCCAAACGATTTATCACGAGTCCCCGGCGGAAGTTCGGGCGGAAGTGCTGCGGCGGTTAGTGCCGGTTATGTGCCTTTCTCGCTCGGAAGTGATACAGGAGGTTCAATTCGTCAACCTGCTGCTTATTGCGGAGTCTACGGTTTCAAGCCTACATATGGAATGGTCAGCCGTTACGGTTTAATTTCTTACGGTTCATCATTAGACCAAATTGGCCCGTTTGCGCGCACAGTGATGGACTTGCAGTTAATCATGTCAATAATTTCTGAGTATGACTCCTATGACTCAAGCTGCTTCAGAGAGAAGAAACACGATTTCACGCACTCTGACAACGTAAGTATTAAGGGAAAAAGAGTCGCTCTCGTGAAAGAATTTCAAGATTTCACGCTTGAGTCTCCCATTTCTGAAGCAATGAAGAGAACGCAAAAAATTTTAGAGGACGAGGGAGCAATCATTACAGAAGTATCTTTGCCGGTTGTAGCGCGTTATGCTGTAGCTTGTTATTATGCGCTTGCAATGAGTGAGGCTCATACAAATTTAGAACGTTACGACGGAGTCAGATACGGTTATACAGTTAAAGACGCAATCGGCATTAAAGAAATGTTCGAGCGCGTGAGATCTGAAGGTTTCGGCAGTGAAGTTAAAGCAAGAATCTTAGCCGGAACTTGTTTAACTGAGCCGACCCGCTGTGAAGAATATTATGTAGCAGCTACCAAAGTCCGCACCCTCATAGCGCAGGAATTTACACGTGCATTCGGTGAGACAGATTTTATTTTGCAGCCTGCATCACCCACATTGCCCGGAAAAATCGGCGGTTCAAATTATGACGCTCTGAAAGAATACGAGGCAGATTTATATACACTTCCCGTTAATTTAGCAGGATTGCCGGGACTCTCGTTCTTTACGGGATATTACGGAGATTTACCCGTCGGACTTCAATTAATCGGCGCAAGGTGGAGCGACACAGAAATTTTGAACGCAGGACTCATTATCGAACGTCATACAGGATCGCCCAAAATCGCAGACGGAGGAGTGAAATAATATCATGTCTGAATTAACATTTACGCCCGTAATCGGCATAGAGATTCATATTAGACTCAAGAGCGACACAAAGATTTTCTGCAACTGTTCAACAAATACAGATGTCCCGCCTAACACGCACATTTGCCCGATTTGTATGGGTCTGCCTGGTTCATTGCCTCATTTGAATCACAGAGTCGTCGAACAAGGAATGCTCGCGGGAATGGCCTTAAATTGTACAGTGCAGCCGAAATCTTTATTTTTCCGGAAATCCTATTTTTATCCCGACTTACCAAAGGGACATCAAATCAGCCAGTGCGATTTACCCATCGTAGCAAACGGTTATATTGAAGTTCACGACGCAAACGGGAATCTCAAGAAAATCCGCGTTAATCATCTGCATTTAGAAGAGGACGTTGGGAGCCTTCATCACAGCGCGTCAGACGGAAGACTTGAAGGTGCTGATACTTCATATGTAGATTATAACCGTTCAGGAATGCCCCTCGCCGAAATTGTTTCAGAGCCGGACGTTTCATCAGCAAGTGAAGCAGTAGAATACGTTACAACATTGAGAAGGCGCGTAATTTATTCGGGTGCGTCAGAGGTTGAGCTCGAAAAAGGTATGATGAGATTTGACGCAAATGTTTCAATGAAATGTTCCGACGGCCGCTGGGGTCGCAAAGTTGAAGTAAAGAATATGAACTCATTTAAGGCACTCGAACGCGCAATAGAATTTGAGATCAAGCGTCAGAAAAAATTAATGCTCGCCGGTGAAGAAGTCAAGCAGGAGACCCGCCACTGGAACGACGCAAAAGGAGTTACAACAGCGTCAAGAGTAAAAGAATTTTACCGCAAATTTATCGTTGAGCCTGATTTACCGCCGTTATTTATTAATCAAGAGTGGATCGACAGAGTCTCGGCGAGAATGCCGGAAATGCCCGACGTTAAAGCAAATCGTTACGTGAAAGATTTTAATTTGCCGCGTGAAGTTGCTGATGTCTTGACCGATGATAAAAATTTAGCTGAATATTTCGAGTCATGCGTAAAGTCAGGAGCTAATCCCGTTAGAGCAGCTCACTGGGTAAGGACTGAAGTTTTGCGCGTAATGAACGAGAAGCAGCTAAAAATTTCTGATTTCATGATTAAACCTGAAGTTCTCGCGGGACTCGTCGCAAAGGTCGATGACGGCAAATTATCAACGACTCAGGGCAAAGAAGTATTTGATTATATGTGCGAAAATAATTGCGGCATTAACGAAGCTGTTAATAAACTCGGCATTACTGAAGGCGGAGTCGCAGGCAATGCATTAAACGAGATAATCAAGAACGTAATAAATGCAAATCCTGATGTCCTCGAAGAAATTAAATCAGGCCGCGACAAGAAGGGCAAGAAACTAAAATTTTTGCAGGGTCTCGTCATGAAGGAAACAAAGGGACAGGCCAAGCCTCAAGAAGTCGCAGAAGCAATCGCCGAAGCAGTGAAATAAATAAATTTTTCCCCTGTCATGACATTAACGGCAGGGGATTCTTACTATTGAAACGAGGTTGACAAAAATTGAGTAACGAAAGAAAGCCGGTATTCTGTACACTTTATAATATTACGAATGAGCATTTAACAAAGGAACCCGGATTAATTCCCTACGGCCTATACAAATATGAGGGCTATGATGCTTTTGTTGCAACGTATATTAATGACGATTACCCAAATTTAAAATATTTGCCGGGACTCAGAATCGAGGAAGTTCCAAAAATTTCCGGCGATTGGGTAAAAGATTCGTGCGCTTGGCTCCGTAAGAATGCCCGCCGAATAAATGTCCTGAATATTTATCACTGGGGCTTCACTATATATAAGAAACATACATTCATATACAAATTATTAAACCCGTTCGGAAAAGTATATCTCAAATTTGACGGTGCTTATATGCCCGGTCCCGGCCCTAATTTACTTCATCCGAGATTACAATTTAGGCTGCTTAATAAATGCGTGAGTTCAGAGCTTAAATGCTATATTGACGAACTATCACGAAGATGGGGAAAAAAATTTATGCACGTGCCTAATCCATTAAGCCCCCATGAAATAAGAGACTTCAAAAATTTTTCACAGCGTTCGAATACAATATTCACTGTGGGCAGGCTTGGTACTTATCAAAAAAATACTGAGCCGTTACTTGAGGCATTCGCAAGAATCAGCGCGCAAATTCCAAATTGGACTCTAAAACTTGCAGGCAGAATCGCAGAAAATTTGAACATTGCCGACGATTTTTACGCGAAATATCCGGAGTTAAGAGAACGCGTTATTTTTGTAGGTGAGATCAGAGACCGTGAACAATTAATAAATTTCTACAGGGATGCGAAAATTTTTGCTTTCCCGTCACATTGGGAAACATTTGGTATAGCATTAAGTGAGGCAATGTCGCATGGGTGTTTCCCTGTTGTTAGCAATATTCCATCGAGCAAAGAACTAACCGGAGATTTCAAATTTGGGCTCGGCAGTGAGGTTGATGATGTAGACGGGCTCGCGCAAAATCTTTTATACGCCTGCACCCATGAAGATGAAATAGAAAAATTAGCCCGCGAAGGAAGAGAGTCAATT
>JAFSXS010000052.1 GCA_017443945.1 Synergistaceae bacterium | reverse complement strand
TCAAGAAATAGAGTCAGACTCACAGGAAGATTCGCAAGAGATTCAAGAAATTTTACAGAGTGAGTCAGAGTCAGCGCCGGAAATTAACGAGCCTCAAGAGTTAGAGTCAGACTCACAAGAAATTTTGCAAGAGATTCAAGAAATTTCACAGAGTGAGTCAGAGTCAGCAATTAACGAGCCTCAAGAAATAGAGTCAGACTCACAAGAAATTTTGCAAGAGATTCAAGAAATTTCACAGAGTGAGTCAGAGTCAGCAATTAACGAGCCTCAAGAAATAGAGTCAGACTCACAAGAAGATTCGCAGAATGAGTCAGAGTCAGACGAGCCAGACCCTACAGAAATTAAGCACATTGACCCGTCAATAAAATACGGCGGTGATAGCCCTGACTATGATTTTACGTCGGGAAAACGTTATGTCGACGCAATTTCTACTAAGACAGATTTTGACAGAATGCTTGAAGAATTAGCGTCAATCAGCAAAGACATCATCGAACACGAGGCGGACAGATTCGCGAAAAAATATACTGGAAAATTTCAGGGCGGATTTGACAAAGCTGAGGCCGACGCAAAAAAATATGATGCATTCTTAGGCGGTTATATCACAAATGCTGCAATGATTCTTTATGATCGCGGACATAGAGAGGTCGCTATTTCAAAACTTGAGGAGACACGCAAAATTTTAGAGGCCCGCAAGAAACTCGAAGACGAGACAGCAGCAATGAAAGCACGAGTCGAGGAAGAAGACGCAGTTGTTGATTTGTCTGACATTCTCGGATTATTCGGGGACGGTTAAATGATATAATGAGCGTATCTCACATTTTTTAAAATTTTATATTTAGGGAGGCACTATTATTCAATGACTGCTATACCTGTTATAACAAAAATGGACGTTTACCCCGTTGCAGGTCATGACTGTATGGAATTAAATTTAAGCGGTGCTCATGCTCCGTTTTTCACGCGAAATGTAGTAATTCTTGAGGATTCTTCCGGCCAAATCGGTGCTGGTGAAGTCCCCGGCGGTCAGAAAATTACAAAGGCTCTCGAAGATGTCAAACATTTAGTAATCGGCACTAGAATCGCTGACTACAAGAATACTTTGAATCAAATCCGCAAGTGGCTCGACGAAAATATCAAAGACGATGTGCGCGGCCTTCAAACTTTTGATTTACGTACGGGAGTTCATGTTGTTACGGCGGTTGAAGCTCCTTTGCTTGATTTGATGGGGAAATTTTTAGACGTTCCTGCAGCTGCTTTAATGGGCGACGGAATCCAGCGCGAAAGAGTTAGATTCTTGAGTTATTTATTCTTCATCGGTGATCGCAAAAAAACTGACCTGCCCTACGAAGAAGAATCAGACTCGCCTTGTGATTGGTATAGACTCAGGCACGAAGAAGCATTAACGCCAGAAAAAATTGTAGCACTCGCAAAAGCAACTCACGAGAAATACGGATTTGAAGATTTCAAGCTAAAGGGTGGAGTCTTGAAGCCGCGCGAAGAGTTAAAAGCTGTTCAGGCCATAAAAAAGGCGTTCCCGAATGCAAGAGTCGATTTAGATCCAAATGGCTGCTGGAGTCTGAAAGAAGCATTAGAGATCGCGCCAGAATTAAAATAATGTCTTGCATATTGTGAGGATCCCGTCGGAGCAGAATCAGGTTTTAGCGGTCGTGAGGTAATGGCCGAGTTTAGAAAAGCTGCGATGATGCCGACTGCTACGAACATGATTAATACTGACTGGCGGCAGATGTGCCACGCTTTGACTCTTCAAGCTGTAGATATTCCGTTAGCAGATCCTCATTTTTGGACGATGAACGGTTCTGTTAGAGTCGGGCAGTTATGCGCGGATTTTGGCTTGATGTGGGGCTGTCATAGCAATAACCATTTTGATATTTCGCTTGCAATGGTCGTGCAGTGTGCAGCAGCGATTCCCGGAAAAATGAACGGAATCGATACTCACTGGATTTGGCAGGAAGGCCGCGAGAGACTCACTGTTGAACCAATGCAGATTATCGGCGGTTGTATTGATCTCCCGAAGAAGCCCGGACTCGGAGTCGATGTCGATATGTCGCAGATTAAGAAAGCTAATGAACTTTATTTCAAGCATGGACTCGGCGCACGTGATGACTCAATCGGAATGCAGTATTTAATACCGGGCTGGAAATTTGACAACAAGAAGCCTTGTCTAGTGAGATAAAAAATTTTATTCCCTCTGTGATGATTCAATTGCAGGGGGATTTATTAATTTTGCGGCGTTGAAATATTTTATTTGCGCTAAATCATTCATATTCAGACTTGACTCGCTAAACATTTTCTCGTATCTCGATGAGCCTAAAATCGGGTAATCGCTGCCCATCAAGAATTTATTTATCAGTCCGGCTGATTTAATCGCGTCAAGAATCTTAGAATCATACAAATACGGCATTGCAGCAATATCATAATAAACATTTCGCAAAATTTTTCTTACTTCCGGCATTAGTTCATAAAGCCATAATCCCCCGCCTAAATGCGCAAAAATTGTCGTGATTTCCGGATTGTTCACGCAGAAATTATAAGCGTCCTTAACTGATGTCTTGCCTTTGCCCGCGTAATCATGTCCGACAGGTTCTGCAATATGCCATAACACAAAAAAATTTGCTTCCCTTAATGCACCAGTTAAATGTGAAGTCTCGTTATTGTCCGAAATATTAATATTTTGTCCGTCGGGAAAAAGTTCGCCCGCGCCTATAAGCCCTGAGTCAGCACATCGCAAAATTTCACGTTCTGACTCGTTATTATTGGGAGGAATGACGCAAAGTCCGCTTAATTTGTCAGGAAATTTTTTCACGCACTCAATAACGTAATCATTGCAGATTTTGCACAGTCCCATATCACGAAAAGCGAACCCGAATATAACTGCATGTGTAATATTATCGTGTGTCATGCGTGTTAATAAGTCGTCGAGAGTTGCCCATTTATGTACACGATTATGAATTAATGCGTCAAAATAAGGCTCGTGCGCTGAAATTTTCTCGCAATTTTTTATTATTTCCGGCGGATAAATATGAACGTGAGAGTCTATAGTTTTCATAAATAATTGACGGCATTGACATAGACATCAAAATTTTATATTTTTTGCGTGTTATGACGATGCCGATTTTATAATAATCACACTTCAGGCGCAAATAATTCGGCCTTGATCATCTTGTTAATTTGTGTCTGCAAATAAATTGTCCCGAAGAAGAATAATAATACACCCGACGGAGCTACTAATATTATGGCAGTTGCTTTATCAACATATTTAGAGGCATAAAGGCGCAGAATTTTTCTGATCTGGAAGACTAGATAAATGTAGAATCCCCACAAAGCAAGAGCTAATACGCCGTACAATTCTGAATCAGATAAATCAGAGAATACAAGCGCAAGATTTGCAACGCTCAACACGATATAACCCCAAAAAGAAATATCAGAAATTTTTATGTCAGGAGTCAAATTATTGAGCGCATTTTTTCTCGTGCATAACCAGTAAATATTATATATCCCCAAAGTAATGCAGCTTAAGAGCACAACTAATGCGCCGGATACATATTTCATTTTTGCGTGAGGTTCAGAATTTTTCTTAATGTTATTTGCTGCTGATTCTGTTATGCAGCTGGCTCCGCAATAAGGGCATATATCCTCGCCGGGCTTCAATGGTGCGCCGCAATGTTTGCAATTCATAATATAGACCTCCTAAAAAATTTTTTGAGCAGATATAATATAGCAGAAAATTTTTATTTTATGAAATATATAGCAATACACTTTAAACTTTTTCGTGTTCGCACTACTTCTTCAGTCCGGGCGGGTGGGTGGGCAGAACGAACGTATTCGCACGATAAATTAATTGCATAAGATCTGAATTATATTATTAAAGTCTTTCGGAAATGTGCATTTGTAATTACGGGCTGGGAAAAACGAGTCGCACACAGATAACAAATTTTTTATAAATATTCAAGTTTTTAGCTCAGCAAAAATATTTTGTCATATCTTTCCGAGAATGTTTATTAAAGTCTTTCGGCAATGTGCATTTGTAATTATGGGCTGGGGAAAACGAGTCGCACACAGATAACAAATTTTTTATAAATATTCAAGTTTTTAGCTCAGCAAAAATATTTTGTCATATCTTTCTGAAAATGTTTATTAAAGTCTTTCGGAAACATGCATTTATGATTACGGGGGAAAAACGAGTCGCACACAGATAACAAATTTTTTATAAATATTCAAGTTTTTAGCTCAACAAAAATATTTTGTCATATTTTTCCGAGAATGTTTATTAATAAATCACGCAAATATTTTCATGCAGGTAAAAAATTTTTTCTCACACATAAACGCACATGACAAGCAAAATTAAATCATAAAATTGTATTAGCAAAAGTATTAGTAAAATTTATTTTTTCGCGCGAAATTTTTTATCGGGAAGTTATATAAATTATTATATTCAAGTCAGAAAATGTCAAGCTCACTAAATGCGTTAAAATTCTTAATGCCTGATAAATTACACTGTGATAGAATTAACTCAAATATTTCCATAATAAATAAATATTAAGCTCTTGCAGGAGGTGTTTGTTCAAATGGAGTTAAAAGCGGTTGGCACTGCCGGAACTCTTGAGTCCAGCGACGTAATGATAACGCTAGAACCCAGAGACAGCGGCGGAATTGATTTAACCCTTGAAAGCTCTGTAATTAACCAGTACGGCAGGCAAATAAAAGCTGAGGTACTGGCTTCACTGGAAAGACTCGGCGTGAAAAACGCAAAAGTAATCGTCAACGATCACGGCGCATTAGACTGCACGATTAAAGCTCGCGTTGAGTGCGCATTTTATCGCGGGTGCCAGTGCGACATGGACGGCCGATTTGATTGGGGAGGTGTAATAAGATAATGAGTATTCCAAGACCAAAGCCGGAAAAATTTAGACTTCGCCGCACTATGATGTTCATGAATGCACAGAAGCCCGGATTAATTAAGGACGCTTACATTTACGGAGCAGACTCGATTATGCTCGACCTTGAAGACGCTGTTGCAGAAAATCAGAAGGATTCTGCGAGATTTTCACTTTATCACGCGTTAAAGTCTATTGATTACGGCGATACAGAAGTAATTGTCAGAATTAACGGACTCGATACTCCACACTGGAAAGAAGATATTAGAGTCTGTGTTGCGGGAGGCTGCGACGGAATAAGAATCGCAAAAACTGAGTCAGCTAATGACGTTAAGACAGTTGATGCAGCAGTTACAGAGGCGGAAAAAGAATTTGGAGTCGAAGTCGGGCGCACACTTTTAATGGCAGCTCTTGAGAGTCCTAAAGGTGTATTAAATGCTTATGAGATCTGCACAGCTTCACCCAGACTCTTCGGCGTTGCATTATCGGGCGGAGATTACCGCAAATGTATGCAGGTTAAAGTAATTCCCGGCGGAATCGAAATGCTTGCGGCTCGCGGTCATATGTTAATGGCTGCACGTGCGGCGGGGATTCAATGCTTTGATACGGTCTTCACTAACATTAACGATGATGAAGGCTTTAGAGCTGAAGTCAAACAAAATGTAGAAATGGGCTTTGACGGAAAATCGCTCGTTAATCCGCGTCAAATTCCGATTGTACATGAAATGTTAGCTCCATCACAGAAGGACATTGCAGAGGCCGAGAAAATAGTGCGCGCTTATCGTGAACATGCAGCCGAGGGAGTCGGAGTCTTCACGATCGAGGGCGGTAAAATGATAGACATCGCTTTTGTGCCGGGTGCTGAAAGAGTTATCAGACTCGCAAAAGCCAGCGGAATTTATGAGGGGGATCTTTAAAGATGAAAAAAGCAGTTGGAAGAGAGATACCCGCAGAAGCATTAGCAGTAGAATTAAAGAACGGACGCAAATATGAACCATATCAGGGCAAAGGTTATCGCGATGGTCAATACATCAAGAAGGCCGGCCCTACAAGCAAAATTTACGAGAAACCGCAAGAAAGCAAATTACTTCCTTCGATTCGTGATGCAGTAATCGCAACGGGACTCAAAGACGGAATGACAGTATCTTTCCACCACCATTTTAGAGACGGCGATTATATAGTAAATATGGTCATGAAAGAAATTGTCGATTTAGGCATTAAGGATATTACGATTGCTGCGTCAAGTTTGGGCAGTGCTCATGATCCTATTGCAGATTATATCGAACAGGGAATCGTTACGGGCATTCAGACATCAGGAATACGCGGCAGAATGGGTGATGTTGTCTCACACGGAAAATTGAAGACTCCTGCGATTTTGCGTTCTCACGGCGGAAGAGTCAGAGCAGTTGAAGAAGGCGACGTTCATATTGACGTAGCTTTTATCGGTGCTCCGACTTCAGACGAATACGGCAACGCGCGCGCACTTGGCGGAAAAAGTGATTGCGGTGTGTTATCTTATGCAGTACCGGACTCAGAATACGCTGACAAAGTTGTAGTTATTACAGATACTCTTGTTCCTTATCCGAATTTCCCTCCCAGCATTCACGGTGTAAATGTTGATTACGTCGTAAAAGTTGATGAGATCGGCAACCCGAAAAAAATTGCGTCTGCAGCAGCAAGAATGACTCAGAATCCCCGCGATTTAATGATGGCAGAGAATACCGCAAAAGTTATCGCAGCCTGCCCATGGTTCAAAGAAGGATTTTCTTTCCAGACAGGTGCGGGAGGACCTTCACTCGCTGTTAATAGATTCCTTGAGCCTCTCATGGACGCAAAGGGCATAAAAATGGCGTGGGCTATCGGAGGAATTACCGGGCCGATTTGTGAGCTTCAGAGAAAAGGCAAAGTCGGACAAATTATTGACGTTCAAGATTTCGACGTTGCAGCAATTGAAGACATCCGCACGAATCCAAATCATCACGAAATGACAGCCAGCGAATATGCAAACCCTGCGAACAAAGGCGCATTTGTGAATAAACTTGATTTCGTCGTTCTTGCAGCACTTGAGGTCGATATTGATTTCAACGTCAATGTTATTACGGGCTCTGATGGCGTTTTACGCGGTGCACCCGGCGGACATCCTGACACGGCGGCGGGCGCAAAATGCTGCGTTATTGTTACTCCTTTGACGCGCGGAAGAATGGCCACGATCTGCGAGAAAGTTGTTACAGTTACGACCCCCGGTGATTGTGTTGACGTTGTTGTAACAGATTACGGAACAGCAGTTAACCCGAATAGACCTGACATTATAGAAGCTCTTGACAAGGCCGGAATTAAGCACGTACCCATTAAAGAACTTCAGGAGAAAGCATATTCACTCGTAGGCAGACCCGATGACTTACAGTGGAAAGATAAAGTTGTAGCAATTCTTGAAGCACGCGACGGGACAATTTTAGACGTTGTGCGCGAGATTAAGCCCTATGAGGTTTAACGGGTAAAAAAATTTTTTGCTCTCTCGTTTATGATAGCGGGGGAGCTTTTTTGCTGATTCTGAATCTTGATAAAATAAATCTGGTATGTTATTCTTTGCGCGATTTGAATTTAATAACGAAAAGAGATATGAGTCAGTGAAACTATCAACTACAGTGCGCTACGGTCTTCGGGCGATGTCGGATTTATGCGTTAGAGAAAATGAGTCGCCGCTTTGTGTAAATGATATTGCAGAAAGTCAAAATATTCCTGTTGCATTCTTAGAGCAATTACTCGGTAAATTACGGCGGGGAAGACTCCTTGACAGTGTAAGAGGTGCTCAGGGAGGCTATAAACTTGCAAGAGACGCGCGGGAAATTACGATTTCTGACATTCTTAGAGCATTGGGCGAGTCGGTAATTTGGGGAGAATGCCAGACAGAAAAAGGCTGCGAAAATGTTTTAACCTGTCCGACGTTTAATTTATGGAGGCGTGTAAAATTGGCTGTTGATAATATTCTAAGCAGCACGACACTTCATGACATAGCGAACGAAGAAATTTGCACTGACCCTGAACGCGAGAAAGCATTAAGGAGGCATAAATCATAAATGTTTGTCTATATGGATCACACAGCTACAACGCCCGTTAGTCCTGAAGTATTAAGCGCAATGATGCCTTATTTCAGTGAAAATTTTGGGAATCCTTCAAGCGTTTATTCATTTTCCCGCAAGACAAGAGCAGCAATCGAACACGCGCGCGAACAAGTTGCAAAGGCTTTGAACGCTGATACGTCAGAAATTTTTTTCACGGGATCAGGCACAGAGGCTGACAATTGGGCGTTAAAGGGTACTCTTGAGAAAGCAAAATTACTCGGCAAGAATCATTTAATCACGACAAAAATCGAACATCACGCAATTTTACACACTGCCGAATATTTGAGCAAACTTCACGGCGTTGACGTTACATATTTAAATGTCGATTCAGAAGGTTTTATTAATCTCGATGAACTCAAAGCAGCTATCACCGACAAAACCGCGCTGGTTTCTATAATGTTCGCAAATAATGAAGTCGGTACGATCGAGCCGGTTCAGGAAATTGGAGCAATCTGCCGCGAGAAAAAAATACCCTTCCACACCGACGCAGTGCAGGCCGCAGCACATTTGAATATCGATGTAAAAGCTATGAATATCGACATGCTTTCAATGTCAGCACACAAAATGTATGGGCCCAAAGGTGTAGGAGCTTTATATTTGCGTAAGGGCTTGAGACCTGAGAACTTTATACACGGAGGCGCACAGGAACGCAGGCACAGAGCAAGCACGGAAAATATTGCTGGCATAGTCGGTTTTGGTGAGGCTATGGAAATTCTTAAATCACGACTCGACGAGGACAAGAAAATTAATTCTGCCAGACGTGATAAATTAATCGCCGGCATTCTCGAACGCATACCGCACGCAAAATTAAACGGTGCAACAGGCGATAAAAGACTCCCGAATAATATAAATTTCAGCTTTATTGGTGTAGAAGGCGAGACACTTTTATTGGACCTCGACTCGCGCGGAATTTCTGCATCAACCGGAAGCGCGTGCAGCTCTGAAAGTCTTGATCCTTCACACGTTTTATTAGCTCTGGGACTCAAACACGAAATGGCGCATGGTTCATTAAGATTCACGATCGGAAGACTCACGACTGATGAACATATAAATTATTTGCTTGACGTTCTGCCGGAAATTGTAGCAAAGCGCCGTGAAATGTCCCCGTTATGGGAAGATTATTTAAAACAGTTAGGAGAGAAATAAATAATGGCGTTAGATTATAGTCAAAAAGTTATGGATCACTTCATGAATCCCCGCAACGTAGGAGAAATTGCGAATGCTGACGGAATCGGCGAGGCTGGTAACCCTAAATGCGGCGACATCATGAAAATTTATTTGAAGGTCAACCCCGACACGCAGATAATAGAAGACGTGAAATTCAAGACTTTCGGTTGTGCAAGTGCTATAGCGTCATCAAGCATGGCTACGGAAATGATTAAGGGACGCACTATCGAAGACGCATGGAACTTGACAAATAACGCGGTTGCAGAAGCTCTTGACGGTCTGCCGCCCATAAAGATGCACTGTTCAGTCTTGGCCGAAGAAGCTATACACGAGGCATTAAATAATTATCGCGCTAAACATGGAATGGAAATTATACCAATTGAACATCACGAGGAATAAAATTTTTTCCCCTGACTCATGATAAAGCCGGGGGAAATTTTTTATAACGGTGAAAATATTATTAGAATCGTATTAATTTCGCTATTTTGAGTGAGCAGAATCCCAAGCCCTGAGTCAGCCCACATGCAAATAAAATTGTCGTCATCGTCATAACCTCGTCTGACCGGTGAGCCGTAAAGATTCGTTAATTCGCGTGTAAGATTATTTCTGACATTGTTTATATTACGGTTATTAGTTTGGTGAGCCAGCATGACACCCGACAATTTATAATTATTGAATGAGTAACAGATTTTAACGTCAATATTAGCATTGAAGGCCTGATAAAATTTTTTCGTATAGAATAACACATCTGAGTCATCAAGCGGTTCAAGTTCTGCATTAATTGCCCTCTCAACGCTCGAAAAACTTGCGCCCCATCGGAGTCCCTGAAAGCCCCGCGAATTTGGCAAGGAGACATTATTATTATTGCGTCTTGCTGTTCGTTGAGGCCGTGAAATATTATTATTCTGTGCATTCTTGAAGAAATTATTTAACAGAGTCGGGGCAACTGCAAAATTTAGATTCTGTCCGTCTGTCCTGTATTGAGTCGGCATTCCTACGACTTGACCCTGTAAATTAATTAACGCTCCTCCGCTTGAACCCGGCGAAATCGGCGCAGTAAATTGCACCCATTTATTATTTTCTCTGAACGCTGAAATAATACCGTTTGAGACAGTGCCGTCATAGCCTCTTGGGTTACCTATTGCGATTACTGCCTCGCCTTGACGCGGTAAAACTGGGCTTATATGCAAAAAAGGTGTTGCGCTCCTTGATTCTATTGCGATTAATGCCATATCATTTTCTGAGTCGTAGTCTTTGACTCGTGCATTAAATTTTTTGCCGTCTCTTGTTGTAACTCTTATGCGTTCTGCATTGCTTACTACGTGAAAATTTGTGAGAATATCGCCTTTAGCACTCACGAAAAATCCGCTGCCCTTTGCGTTATCAGTCTCTATTAACACTATTGAAGGCATGACTCTTTCGACTAAGTCAGCATAATTTGCCGGTGCTTGCGGCGGTTTAGGTGCTTGATTCTGATTCTGAGTCATTCGTCTTAGCTGTTCAAGTTCACGCATAATTTGTGAATACTCATTTGAATTATTTGACGGAGTTGGAGTCTGATTATTATATTTATAGAACAAAAACGCGCTTACGGCAAAGCATAAAATTATAACGAGGCTTGACACAAAAGCGAGTTTCCAGAATAAATTATTATTTCCTGATTTATTGTTAGAGCCGTAAATTTGTGAGTGAACATCAAGCAAAAAATTATATGCCTCATGAAGATTTTTGCGCATATGAAGTGCTTTGACGTGTTCGGGCGAGTCGGGCGAAAATTTTGCAGGGTCATAGAGTTTTAATTTGCTGTTATAGTTGCGATTTATTTCATCGAGATTCAAATCGTCGTCATCGGGTGAAATATTCAAGTACATGCAAGCGTCATCGAGATTCATAATTTAATAGCTGCCTCTTTTCGTGTGAGATCAGCTAATTATATCAAGTTCATACAAATAATAAGTAACCGCTAATAAATCACCAGATCCGCCAGGGCTTATATTGCAGCGTATAAAATTTCTATCAAGCTCTATAATCGAGTCAATGTCTGTGCCGTTCTCTAAAATTTTCGCTGCCTCGTTCATAACCTTTTTTGCAATATTTAAATCATGGCGGGAAATTATATTTGTGTCATGGGCAAACGCTATTAAGTGAATCAAAGTTTTTGCAAGCGAGTCATTAAGATTTTCACCTTCAGCAAGATATTTTCTCAACGCAGGCAGCGCAATATTTTTCACGGATTCATAACCTGACTCAGCCTCGCCCCTTATGCCTGTAATGCCGTAATCGATAAAAATTTTTTCGCCCTTAGTGAGTGAGTCGCGCGGTTTATTTCGTGCCTGTGCAAAATCTTTATCGCACAATCCTTCGCAAATTTGGCCGGCAAGAGTCATAACTGAATCAGAATTTATCTGCGCGTTCATTCCTGCAAGATAACCGGCTGAAGCACTCAAGACTCCCAGTGAAAAAATTTCGCCCTTGTGAGTATTAATCCCTTGAGTCGCTCTAAACATTTCATTTTCTGCAATAACGCCTATTTTTCGCAATTCCGGAAATAACAAAACGGGTGATAAATTTTTCTGACCTGCTTTAATGCCCGACTCCGCAAATTCTTCAAAGCATGAACGCAGACCCGCAGCACTCTTCATAAAAGTAAAGAAGCCCATATCTCTATGAGCTCCCGAATTATTTCTATCTACTAGACCAGGTTTAGGAGTAACTGACACTTCTATTAACATCGCTTCAAGTGCCAGCGTTCCTAAAATTTTACTCGTCATCGTCGTCGTCGTCTTCGTCATCATCAGAGTCAATGATATTTTTTCCTCTGATTCTCGCCCATAAATGACGAATCTGCCACACACATTTATAAGCAGCAGGAATCGACAACATCGCGAGCATACCTCCGGCGATAAGTCCTCCTATAGCAACTACTGCGATCGGGCGTTTCATTTCTGAGCCTCTGCCTGTTGACAATAACGGAACTAATGACACAACCGATGTAACAACGGCCATTAACAGCGATTTAAATCTAACGTGGCAGGCTTCCTCGACCGCTTTATATGGATTTGTACCGCTGCGCCTCAAGACTTCCGCATAATCAACAACGACAATTGCATTATTTACGACCATTCCGACAAGCATAATCATGCCGATTAACGCGAAAATCGAGATATTGACTCCTGATATTAACATTGCAGGAACGACCCCGATTGCAGCCATTGGAACAGTCGCAAGAATTACAACACTATAAATCCAGCTCTCAAGAATAGCAGCTACTACTAAATACGTTACGACAATTGCAATAACTAACGTGCGTAATAATTCCGTGAAGTTCTCGGCCATGTCTTCCTGTTCACCGCCGAAATTTACGCTTACGCCTTCAGGAAGAGTCATACTGTCGACTACTTGACGCATTAAAGCATTTCCCTCACCTGCTGTGATGTAACGCACACGACCGGTAACAACTACAGCCCTTTGACGTTCAACACGCCTAATTTCAGTAGGTGAGTCGCTCCATGAAATATTACTCATTTCATCAAGAGGAACAAGCCCGTAACTTGTCATGATTGGCAGTTCGTGAGCGTTAAAAATGTCGCTGGCCTTATCTCGCGCGATTCTTGCTTTGATGTCGTACTCGTAACCGCCTTGACGGAATTTCCCCGCGTCCCTGCCGATTAAGTAACCTCGTACAATGCTGGCCAAGTCTGCAATATTTAAGCCCAATGGAGACAAACGCCACCTGATAGGAGCAACTTGTAATTCAGGCTTTCCCATTTCCATCTCAATTTTTAGGTCTCTGACTCCGGGAACTTTACGGCCTCGAGATCTGATTTCTTCTGCGATTGTGTAAAGCTGATTCAAGTCCTCGCCCTTAATTTGTATTTCTATGGGATTGCCGAATCCTGAACGAGTCGCCGCGATAGAGACATCAACCCCCGGCAAAGTTTCAAGCCACGGACGAATTTTGTCTGCTAAATCTTCAGTTGAAGGCCTGTGCGGGTCGTCATTGAGATATAATGCGATTTGTGCCTCGCTGATTGATTGACTCCTCATTGAGCTTGCAACGGTCGAGACAACGTTTTTAATATATTTTCTGTCGGGAATCGTGTTAATGTAATCTTCAACTTTGTAAATTACTTCTGATGTGCGCTGAATTGATGAATTATTGTCAAGCGTCAGAGTTATTCTTACTGTGCCGTCATCGGTTGAGGGCGTAAACTGAGTCCCAAGAAAACCGCCTAATTTCAGAGATCCATACGTCGCTAAAATCGTGAATAAAACTGTAGTAAACGGGAATCTCATAGCAGCGTGCAGAATCATAAAGAATAAATCTCTGAATCCGTCAAATATCCAGTTCCACCAGCCTGTTAAAATTTTTCCGATTAACGGCAGTTCGGCAGAGTCCCCTTTCTGCTTCTTGATTCTTGCTGCTAAACACGGAGTAACGGCCATTGTTACCCATAATGAGAAAGCTGTAGCATAAACAATCGTAACTGCATAGGGCTTCAAAAATTGTCCTGCTATCGTGCTCATTAAGGCAACAGGCATAAAGACTCCTAAGTTCGTCAAGACTCCTGCAAGAACTGACATAGAAATTTCGACGGTGCCTTCTTCCGCAGCCTCAAAAGGTTCATAGCCCATATCACGGAATCTATAAATATTCTGAATGATTAATATAGCGTTCATTACGAGCGTACCCATTGAAAGCGCAAGACCGAGAGTACTCATTAAATTTAACGTGTAGCCATGAACTTGTAACGGGACAAACGTAGCAGCAAAAGCAACAGGCATTGAGAACGCTACTATAAATGTTGCTGAAAATCTGCCCAGGAATAAATATATAACAAGTGCCGTTAATGCGATTCCTATAGCTGTATCACGAATGATATTTTTGACGGCTGACTCAACGAATCCCGTATCATCATAAGTGTATTCATATTTGAAGTCGGGAAAATCGCGCATTGTTCGAGTCATCAAGCGTTTAATTTGCCGTCCTGCCTCGACAACATCAGCATTTGAACGCGGACTTATTCTCAACTGCACAACAGGCTTCCCATCTGCACGCGCCATACTTCTTTGATCTGTTTCACCGTCGACAACTGTTCCCAGCATTGACAATCTAACCGGCTGGCCATTACTTGCAGGAATTAATATATCTTCTAATTGTTCGACCTCGTTAAATTCTCCCATTAATCGTAATGAGACCTCGTCTTTTTTTTGCGTGATATAACCTGAGGGCGTTGTTTGATTATTTGCTGCTACAACATTGCAGACCTGCATATAACTTATACCGTAATCGCTCAAAGCAGAAGGATCTAAATTTATATGAATTTCTCTATCACGGCCGCCGCTAACGTCAACACGTCCGACCCCTTCAACTCTTGCGACAACGGGTTTAATTCTGTCATCGATAATTTTCTTTGCTGTCTTCTCCGGCATATCAGACGTAAACGAAATAATCAAGAAGGGTTGTGCGCTAATATCAAATTTGCTTGCGATAGGTTCGTCTGCGTCGTCGGGTAAATCTGGAATCTTTGCTTTGACCTTATTATTTACGTCAACAAGTGCTAAATCGGGATTAGTGCCTGACTCCATTTCTACAGCGACCATTGATACGCCTTCAATAGAATATGTAGTAATCGAGTGCAAATTTTCCAAGTCTGCAAGTGCGTCTTCAAGAGGTTTGCTAATTAACTGCTCGATTTCGTTAGGGCCTGCTCCTGTATAAGTCGTTCGCACAAGGACAAAGGGCAGCTCTACATCAGGATAAAGCGTAACACCAAGCGTGAAATAACTTGATATTCCCAGCAAAATCCATATAACAACAGAACACCCAGTAAAAACCGGGTGTGTGATACAAAAACGTATAAATCCTCTCATGAAATACTAGCCCTCGTTAGAATTGTTCTTGTTGTATTCGGCCAAGTCGACTGTGTTAATTATTGTAGCTCCGTCATAAAGTACTCTGTTCCCGCTTGTGATTAAATTTTCGCCTGGTTTAAGTCCTGAAGTGATTATTACTCTTCCTTCGCGTCCGTCTCCTGTAGTAACTGCTCTGAGTCGTGCTGTGCTGCCGTCTGCTATGTAAACAGATTGAGTCGTCCCTCGATAAAGCACAACGCTTGAAGGAATTACTACAACATTTTTCTGACTGCTGACCATAAAGCGGCCTTCTACATAAGTTCCCGGCAAAATCCCGGAATTTTCCGGCAGACCTACAACAACAGGATATAAACCTGATCCCGTCTGAGCTTCAGGGCTGATTCTTTTAACGCGTCCGATATGCTTTACTCCGTCAACGTAAATTTCAACGGGAGTGCTCTTATTAATTTTTGTGATGTCCTTCTTAGAGACCATTAATTCAGCTTCCATTTCTTTAGGGTCAACTATTGATAATAACACTGCTCCGGCCTCTGCGACTTCTCCGGGCTCGACTCTTCTTGCTGCGACAATGCCGTTAATGCTTGCTTTAAGTGCTGTGCGCTGTAGTGTTGACTGTGAAGATCTTAAAGCTGCCTCGGCTGATTTGAGTCTCGAATAAGCTGCGTCTACTTCACTTTGCGAGATACCGCCCTTTTTGTGTAACTGCCTGAGTCTCTCATAATTTAATTTTGCTTCGTCATAAGCTGTCTTGCCTGATTGAACCTGCGCGCCTCTTGCTGCTGCCTGAAGAGTTATTACAGTTTGACCTGCTTTAACTGGGCTTCCTACGTCTACAGTTACAGTTTTTACTATTTCGCGTTCAAATGTCGTTATATTTTGTGTGTGTGCGCTTTTTGCTTGGCCGTAATAGCTCCGCCAAGTGTTCCAATCTGATGTTGTAATTGTCTCCGTGTCGACCGGATAAACTGTTACGGTTTGAGTCTCTAATGAACGTAAATTTGCTTCAGCCTGTGCAAGTTTTGCGCGTACCTGAGTGCTCACAAGAAAACCTACTCCGGCCAAAGCTAATATCCATAAAAGAATTCTTATTCTAGTAAAAAATTTCAGCATTAAGTTAATCACCTCATGTAATAATTGTGAGACTGCATTATAACATAGTGATTAATATCATATCAGTATGAAAAAATTGTGAATCAAATCATATATGTCTAAATAAAATCATATCCCTCAATGTAAGGATGTCTATCCAACGGCGTTTAAGAGTGTGAAATATAAAACGGTGTGCAGCAAGATATATTTTTATCAGAGGGATTCTTATAATCGGTGCGGAAATAAAGCTGAACTTTTTAGTTTTCTTGTTCTCTGCTCCAATTTTTTCCATGCGCATACCCTCTTTAAATTCATTAACGGTGAAAATTTTTGATTTATCTGTCATTGCTATTTTTATATCAAACGGTATGATCCAGTTATCAGGATAAACGTACGAAGGAGAAAGGACTCGAATATTATGTCCTTCAAGTATATATTTATTATATTGTGACTCATCGTGCCATAAAGCAATTTTTCTGTTAGCAAAATCTTTATTTATGCGTGCTGCAAGTATTTCTGACATTTTCATAAATTTATCGGTATGTCCGCAAAAAAGACTTCCCATCATGTAACGTCCTTTTACGTTATAGGGTATATAGGCCGTTGACTTTCTGTCGCGCTCATAAGTTAAATATCTTGATTTTGTCTCATAGAAAGCAGGATGAAGCACGGAAGTAAGCTCTTGATGTTCGTCCGGCAAAAATTCATCTTCTGTGATAATCTGCTGACATCGTAAATTAGAATTTGCGAACATTAAATAATCATTGTTCTCAATTTCATGTCTGAACTTCAAGAAATAATGAAATCTCAGCAAAGTAATTAACGGCCA
Source organism: Synergistaceae bacterium (assembly GCA_017443945.1). Classification (NCBI taxonomy): domain Bacteria; kingdom Thermotogati; phylum Synergistota; class Synergistia; order Synergistales; family Synergistaceae; species Synergistaceae bacterium. Next base: position 75,227 of record JAFSXS010000052.1, on the reverse strand, counting down.
CGGCTGATGGTCAATGTAAAAGACTTTCACGCGCTCGCACTCCGGTATAGTTTCGGGCTTATTTGTGAAGACGTAATAATTTTTTGTTGTGTCGGGTAAAAATTTCTCGTCAAATGTCTTGTGAAAATCTTCCCAGAATAAACAATATTGTTCAGTGCATATATAAAGAATGCCTATACTTTTTTTGCTCATGCAAGAATCTCCTAAAATGTTATGTAATTAATCAGCATTATAACACGCTGAAATTAAGAAATTATTAAATTTTGCAGCATATATAAATCTGTGCTATTGACAGTTAAAATTTATATTGACTCTGTTATAATCGTGATAAAACTTAGCAATTTATATAACGGAGGCTAATTATTTCACATTATGAATAAAATCGTAAAAAATTTAGGCTTGTATCTCGTTCTCGTTCTAGTGGTCGTTACAATGGTAAATACTTTTTTAACGCCCGAAGAAATTCAGAAACAATACGACGAAATCAGTTACAGCCAATTTCTAAAGGATATGGACGACGGCAAAATTAGAATCTTGCAAATACGCAATAATACTGTACAGGGCGAATCAAGTTCAGCAGTCATTCAGGGTGAATTACACGGCGGACAAAGATTTTTAACGTACGGACTCGATGTAGCAGGACTCGCAGACAAAGCAGCAGCAAAAGGAATTATTGTAACCGTCGAAGCTCCTCAAAAAAATACGTGGCTGATGACTCTTATGACTTCACTTTTTCCGACGTTATTATTAATCGGAGTCTGGGTTTATTTCCTCTACAACATGCAAGGCGGCGGCGGACGGATTATGTCATTCGGCCGGAGCAAAGCTAAATTATTTCTCGACAATAAGCCCAAAGTTACATTTAAAGATGTCGCAGGCTGTGAAGAATCAAAAGAAGAGTTACAGGAAGTTATACACTTTTTGAAGGATCCCGAAAAATTTAAGAAACTCGGCGCAAGAGTCCCCAAAGGCGTTTTGCTGGTCGGACCTCCCGGAACTGGTAAAACTTTATTGGCTCGTGCTGCTGCGGGTGAAGCTGATGTACCGTTTTTCAGTACAAGCGGCTCAGACTTTGTAGAAATGTTTGTCGGAGTCGGTGCTGCTAGAGTGCGTGATTTATTCGAGCAGTCAAAGAAATATCAGCCATGCATAATTTTTATGGACGAAATGGACGCTGTAGGACGGCACAGAGGCGCAGGACTCGGAGGCGGCCACGATGAACGCGAACAAACTTTAAATCAATTACTCGTAGAACTTGACGGCTTTGATGATAAGACCAGCACAATTTTAATAGCAGCTACGAATAGACCTGATATATTAGATCCTGCTTTGTTAAGGCCTGGACGCTTTGACAGACATATTGTAGTTGATAGACCTGACGTTAAGGGACGTGAGGAAATTTTACGCGTTCACATGAAGGACAAAACTTTTTCTGATGATGTCGACGTAAGCATTTTAGCGCGAAGGACTCCGGGACTCGTTGGTGCTGACCTAGCAAATTTAGTCAATGAAGCAGCATTACTCGCCGCACGCAAGGGAAAAGATAAAATCGAGATGTCAGACTTAGAAGAAGGAATCGAAAGAGTCATGGCCGGCCCTGAACGCAAAAGCAGAATAATCAGCGATCACGAGAAAAAAATCGTAGCTTATCACGAGACAGGACACGCAATCGTCGCAAAAATTTTACCCGGTGCAGATCCAGTTCATAAAATCTCAATCATTCCAAGAGGCAGCGCAGCACTTGGTTATACTCTGCAATTACCCGAAGAAGATAAATTTTTGATGTCAAAATCGGACTTGATGAACAGAATCGCAATTCTATTAAGCGGACGTGTAGCAGAAGAAATTGTCTTCAATGACGTTACAAGCGGTGCAGCAAATGACCTCGAACGCGCAACACAAACAGCCCGCCAAATGGTTACTCAATTAGGAATGAGCGATAAATTAGGACTCGTCAAGCTCGGAAATAAACGAGAAGAAATTTTCTTAGGCCGCGACATATCCGAAGACAGAAATTACAGCGAGGAAATTGCATTTGAGATCGATAAAGAAGTGAAATCAATTATTGACTCATGCTATCAGACAGCTAAAGAAATTTTAACGGATAAACGCGCCTTGATGGACAAAGTAGCCGGAGTCTTGCTTGAACGTGAAGTAATTGACGCTGAAGAACTCGATAAACTCATGAAAGAAGAGTCAGACTCAAATAATATTACAGTGGACGAGACGAAGACTCCTGATTTGCCGGATATTAGAATCGACTCACTTCCACCGAGTAATAATCATGATTTTCTCGCGTAAATAGCTGTATCGAAGCCGCCGCCTCGCTCCCACCCACCCACCCCGCTCGGCGGCGAAAAAAAATAAAACACTTGACGGCAATAAAATTTTAAGCAATAATTATGCGCGTTGTTGGGGAGTAGTCCAATGGCAGGACGCCGGACTTTGGATCCGTAAATGTTGGTTCGACTCCAGCCTCCCCAGCCAGCACGATAACTTTCGAGGTGATGTAATTCATGAATAGTTTATGCGTTCTCATAATGGCCGCAGGTAAAGGTACACGAATGAAGAGCGCAAAGCCCAAAGTCTTACAACCGGTTTTAGATCGTCCAATTATTGATTACGTAATAAATAATGTCTTATCGGCAGGAATAAGCCCAGAAAATATTTGTGTTCTTGTAGGTGCAGGCGGCGAACTCGTCGAATCTCACATATCTAATAAATTCCCAGTAAAAATTTTATATCAGCATGAACAATTAGGCACAGGCCACGCGGTAAAGTCTGCGCAAAAATTCTGGAGCCAATACGAAAATTTAATAGTTCTTAACGGCGATTTGCCATTGATGACTCCTGAGAGCCTGAAATCTTTAATCGCCAGCTGTGAAAATCATGACTGCACTGTTATAACTTTTACGGCACAAAATCCCGGAGCTTACGGCAGAATTATTAGAGTCGATAATCAAGTGTCAATAATTGAATATAAAGACGCAAACGAATCTCAGCGCAGTATTAAAGAAGTTAACGCCGGCTGCTATGCGTTCAAGGTTAAATCACTCGAAAAAGTTATAGACTCAATCACTAATAATAACGCCCAACATGAATATTATTTGCCCGATGCTTTATTTCTCATGAACAAACAGGGAATGAGCACATCAGCTTTCACAATGCCCGAAGAAGAAATGCAGGGTGTAAATAATCAAATCGAACTCGCAAATGTCTCACGCGCTTTAAGAATGCGAATATTAAATCACTGGCTCGATAACGGCGTAAGAATCTTAGACCCCGAAAGCGTTTATATCGGAGTTGATGTAAAACTTGCTCCCGATGTCGAAATAATGCCGAACGTTCAAATCTGGGGAAATAGTGAGATTCAAGAAGGCAGCTATATCGGGTCAGGCTCAATTTTAAATAATGCAAGACTCGGCAAAAACGTGAAATTAATCGCATATGCATTCATCGAGAACAGCGAGCTTAAAGACTCAGCAAAGGCCGGCCCATTTTGTTATATACGCGAAAATTCATGCCTTGAGAGTAAAGCATTTGCGGGGAAATTCGTAGAGCTGAAAAATTCACACATAGGGGAAAATTCAAAAGTTCCGCACTTGTCATATATGGGAGATGCAACGCTCGGCCATGACGTAAATATCGGAGCGGGCAGCATTACTTTCAATTACTACGGCGAACACAAGAATAAAACTTTTATCGGCGATAATTGTTTCATCGGTTCGGATACAATGTTCGTTGCACCTGTTGAAATTTCAGAAGGGGCAGCGACTGCGGCAGGTTCCGTAATAACACAAAAAGTTCCGGCTAATTCACTAGGAGTCGGACGCGCAAGACAAACTAATATTGCGGACTGGTCATTAAGGAATCATCTTCACAAAAACAAAACCGAAAGGGGTTAATAATCTTGTCCAGAGGAAACGGCATTAAACTTTTTTCCGGCACAGCGCACCCAGAATTTGCCGAGAGAATCAGCAAAGAGCTCAACGTCCCATTATCGGACATCAAACGCTACAGATTTTCTGACGGTGAAATCGGAATCAGCCTCAATGAACCTGTAAGGGGCGCAGACGTTTTTATCATTCAACCGACATGCACGCCGGCAAACGAAAATATAATGGAGCTTCTTATTATGGCCGACGCAATGAAACGCGCTTCAGCACATTATGTAAATGCCGTAATCCCCTATTACGGTTACGCAAGGCAGGACAGGAAAGCCAAGCCCAGAGAGCCTATTACTGCAAAACTTGTAGCAAATTTATTGACTCACGGCGGTATTGATAGAGTCATAACAGCTGATTTGCATACGGGACAATTGCAGGGATTCTTTGATATTCCTGTAGATCACTTAACGGGAATGAATTTATTAGCAGAACACTTTAAAACTTTTCTAGCAGACGAGCTGAAGGAAAATAGAGTCGTTGTTGTCTCGCCTGATACGGGAGGAGTTACGCGCGCGAGAAGATTTGCAGTCATGCTTGATACTGATATTGCAATTGTCGATAAAAGACGTTCATATGACGTAGCAAACAAGTCAGAAGTTATTGACATTGTCGGAAATATCCGCGATAGAATTGCTGTACTTGTTGATGACATGATCGACACAGCCGGCACTATATGCCACGCAGCCGACGCACTCAAGGAACGCGGAAGCTCGAAAATTTATGCATGTGCGACTCATGCGGTATTGTCGGGGCCTGCACTCGATAGAATTAACGCTTCAGCAATCGAAAAATTAATCTGCTCGGACACTATACCAATTACGCCAGAAAAATTTTCAAGCAAGATAATGCAGCTTTCTATTGCGCCGTCATTTGCAGAGGCAATTAAACGAGTCCACGAAGAAAGATCTATCAGCAATATGTTTGATTAAATGTGAAGAACTCCCCTGCGTGAATGAGTCATACAGGGGAAAATTTTTTTATGAGTTATATGCAAACTTGTAAATTATCCCGACAAAAAACGCTCCGCCTACAATATTTCCCAAAGTTACAGGAATTAAATTTTTCGTGAACATTGCAGACCAGCTTATAATATTTTGAGTGTCAGCAAATATCCCCGCCGGAATGTAATACATGTTAGCTATACTGTGTTCAAAGCCTGACGCAACAAATAATAAAATCGGGAAAAATATAACTAAAACTTTGCCGGTTAAGTCATCAGAGCCGTACGACATCCACACAGCAAGACACACAAGCCAGTTGCATAATATACCGCGTATAAATGCCTGCATAAATGATAAATTAATTTTCGCCAGCGCAGTGTTAATTGTAAAATTTCCCAGCTGGCCACCGTTAAAATCAAATTGCCCGGACTTTGCGACAAAATATGCGATTAATACACTTCCGATAAGATTCCCGACATAAACCACTACCCATGAACGCAATAACTGCAAAAAAGTTATCTGCCTGTCAGCTAGTGCCATAATCATTAAAGAATTTCCCGTGAATAATTCAGCACCCGCAATGACTACCATTATTAAGCCCGCCGGAAATATTAAACCCGCGATTAATTTTGCGAGTCCCGGATTATTTATCGCGTGAACGGCCATATTTGCACCCTGCGCACCGAATGCGATAAAAGCTCCTGCCAATATTCCGAGCGTTAATTGCTTCGTGATAGTTAAATTTGCCTTCTTGTAACCTGATTTAATTGCTTCGTCTGCGATTTCTGACGGCGTTAAAAAAAGTCTCTGCATTAATTTATGATTCCTCCTTAATGTACAAAAAATGCGGCTCCCAGAAAAATTTTATTCCAGTGCCGCAATAATTATATTCGAGTCAATAATTTATTTCTTGACGAGCGATAAAATTTCATTCCAGCTGTAATAAGGCTCAGAAAGCGTGATACTTTCCGGGACATCTGCATGAACTGACGCGCCTTTGAGAGCCATAAACCAGAAAACTGCATCAACACGTCCCGAAGCTAAGGCAGCAGCACGAGCACCTGAGTCAATATTTACGAGCTCGATATTAATCTTTAAACGCTTTCCGATTTCAGCAAGAACAGCAGTATTAAAGCCTGCCGGGGTTCCGTCTTCTGCAATAAAATCTATCGGGGGCATGTCTCCTGTTACTGCTACTTTTATAGTTTTATCTACGTTGTCGTAATGCTCAAATTTTACGGGTTCGGGAGCGTCAAGTCCTGCGTCTGAAATATATTTTGTCTGAAGTATTGAGATTGTGCCGTCTGCCTTCATTGACATTAAAGCCTCGTTAAAACTGTTTCGCAGAGCCGGTGAATCGCCTGCCCTAAATCCGAACGATAAATAAAAATTTGATGTCATGCGAGTTATGCTCGAAATTTTGTAAGCGTCGTTAACGTTCAAGACATAATCTGCAACGTCTTCGGGCAAATGAATCTCGTTGACTTCTCCGGCGTTGAGTGCAAGTAACAGCGACATTAACGAGTCATAGAAAATATAAGCCTCTCCGGGAATTTCTACGCCCGACGAAAATTTTAGTGCTCTTCCGTTTTTGCTGCCTTCTTCAACGAGTTTGCTAAATTCTGCCTCACTCATGTTTAATTTTGCAAGAACGCCGATTTTGCCGCCCTCCGCGTAGACTGCACCCGCAAATAACATAACTGCAAGCAATGCACATAATAATTTTTTCACTGCAAACGACCTCTCTTCATTAAGATTTATTACTCATGGATAATCAACAATTATTATACTTCAATAAGCGCGCAAAAAAAAACGGCCTCATGATTAAATCACAAGACCGCGATAAACTGCATAAAATTTTTATTTTTTCCTGAGCGAATACATTTCTGTCCAAGTATAATAAGGCTCTGACAAAATTATTCCCTCAGGTACGTCAACATTTCCGACCGGTATTGACTGAAACCAGAAAACTACATCAACGCGGCCTGATACGAGTGCTGCTGCTCTTGCTGTTGAGTCAATATTTACGAGTTCAACATTAATTTTCGCGATTTTTGCGGCTTCTGCGAGTACTGCTGTATTAAAACCTGCGGGGACTCCGTCTTCTGCAATAAAATCGATCGGGGGCAAGTCTCCTGTTACTGCTACTTTGATTGTTTGCGCACCGTCAAATTTGCCGAGCTGTACGCTTTCAGGTTCGCCGAATCCCGGTTCAGTGATGTATAAATTTTTCAGGGCTGCGAGTTTTCCGTTATTCTCAAGGTTGATTAACGCACTATTGAACACAGATTTTAATTTCTGTCCGTTCTCGTCGTCTTTGAAGCCCATTGATAAATAATTCGGGATTATGTGATTAATCGCTGAGAGTTCTAAATTATCAGTATTTCTAAGTACATAATTAGCTACATCTTTCGGCAGTAGAATTTCATCAACTTCTCCCCGATTGAGTGCTAATACTAGAGTCGTTAATGAATCATAAAATTTTGTAACTCTTCCGTCGGGTGCAGGTTTATTTCTGAATTCCATAGATTTTGCCGTCGGAATCCCATAGACTAATTTATTAAAATCTTCAGGGGTGATATTTAATTTTGTGATTTCGCCGACTCTGAGAAAATCAGCAGCAAAAACGCAGCTGGCCATCAACATAACTGCGAGCAAAGCACATAATAATTTTTTCATGGTTAAATAAATACCTCGTTTCATAAATAAATTTAATTGCAAGTATTATACATTATTAACGCCTTAATTTTTTGCGTATATGTAAAAACGTGTTCCAGCTGTAATAAGGCTCTGACAATAATACACCGTCGGGAGCATCAAGTTTAATATCAGAAATTTGCGTGGTCTCGTACCAAAATGCTACGTCTGCGCGTCCTGAAGTTAATGCAACTGTTCTGCTTCCTGCTTCTACGTGAATTATTTCGATATTAGCTTTGATTCGTCTGCCTATTTCAGCGAGTAAGGCCGTATTATATCCTGCTGGATTACCGTCCGGCGCAACAAAATCAACAGGCGGCAAATCACCCGTTACAGCGACTCTTATAGTGTCAGCTCCGGGGAATCTTGCAAATTTTACGGGCGTATAATTATCTGAGTTATTTATATATTCTCCCTGAAGATTTGCAAGCGTAAAATCTAATTCCATGTCTCTTATAGCTTTATTGAATTTTTCGAGCAGCGGCCTAGATTTTTCCATGAAACCGAACGCAAGACTCATCGGTATATGCGAATGTGCAGCACAGCAGACTTCTAAATCGGGATTCATGTGAACTACATAGCTTGCTGTCATTTCGGGTAATGCCATCTCGTCAATTTCGTTAGCCTCAAGAGCCATTTGCATTGCTATTAGTGAATTATAAAATTTTACTCCGAACATTTCATGATTTGACGTGAAAATTGACCAGTCGCTTGTCCTGTGAGCATTCGTTATAATACCCCTGAAATTTTCTTCATCAGTGTTTAATCGTGTCAAATAGCCGATTCTTGTTGAGAATATCACAGCACTAGACGCACAGCCGGCCATAATTAACGCAATAATAACCGCGCAAAATAATTTTTTCTTCATGTTATGACAGCTCCCTTTGTTGAAAAATTTAGTATTCTTATTCTACACCAAAAACGGCCAGCCACACACAAGCAGGCTCAATCGATGTATAAATTACTCTGTGCTTCTCGTGAGGAGGAATTATCACCCAATCGCCGGGGGTAAGCTCTAAAATTTTATTCTCGAACTCTAATTTTGCATTTCCCTGCAGGACCGCGACAAATTCAGACTCATTTTGATCGTACCAGAAATTTTGCGGCGAAATATGACCCTCTGATACAATGCGCTCGACTCTGAAATTACTATTGCCCGAAAAAAGTATTTCGAGAAATTCATCATTAGTGCGGTTAACTTTTGTGAATAAATTGCCGGTTCTCATGTTAATAACAAAAACGAGCGCAAGAGAACTCACGCCCGCAAGAAATTTCTAAAAACTTTCTGCCCACTTCTTTAACTCATCAGGACTGACAGAACGGTTAAATAATTTTCCCTCGACAATTTTTGCCCCCGGTGCGCTTGGCTGTAAACCTGCGACGGCCTGACCGAATCCCGATCCGCCCGATGTAGCGAATAAAATAATTTTCTTGCCCGTAAAATCGTAGCTTTCGAGAAAAGTGTTAATTATCGTCGGTGCAACGTACCACCAAATTGGGAAGCCCAGAAAAATAACATCATGGCCGGAAATTTTTGCGTTCTTGTCTGCGAGTTCGGGACGTGATGACTTGTCGCGCATTTCGATACTGCTACGGGAACTTCTGTTATTCCAGTTTAAATCTGCGCTTGTATATTTTACTGCAGGTTTGATCTCGTATAAGTCTGCGCCGATTGATTCAGCTAATTTTTTTGCGATATTGCCTGTTGTGCCGCTTGCTGAGAAATAAGCTACTAATTTGTTGCTCATGTGATAATTTCTCCTTCTGATAAAATTTTTGTAAATAATAATATACATTCAAGCATAGTTTATAGCAAATGTAATAATTTTTTCTCCCCCCTCGGGGTTGGGAGGGGGGCCGGGGGGGGGGGGGGGGGGTTAGCGGGAGGGATAAAATAAGCCGTCAAAATACTCATGCAAAATTTTTACTCTGACTTAAAATCTTTCGTCAGTAAAAGTTAAAGGAGTGAACAAATTATGGCAGCAGAGAAATTAACACGCAAGAGTCAAGAAGCACTACAGCAGGCAAGCGCAATAGCATCAGAATATAATCATCAGCAGGTAGATACAGAACATTTATTAGCAGCATTGTTAAAAGATTCAGAAGGCTTGATTAATCAACTATTAAAGCGTATGGGAGTGAATACAAGTGCGCTCGCAAAATCTGTAGACGACGAATTATCGAAATTGCCTAGAGTTACAGGTTCGGGCGTCGAGGAAGGAAAAATTTACATCACTCAAAGACTCGAACGTTTATTAAATCGTGCAGACGAACGCGCAAAATCTCTCAAAGACGAATATACATCAGTCGAACATATATTTTTAGCTATGTTGAGTGAAGGCAGTAATACACCTTCAGGCAGAATCTTTTCACGGCTGGGCATTACAGAAGAAAAATTTTTACAGACTCTAAATTCTGTACGCGGCTCACAAAGAGTCCAAAGCGCAGACCCTGAAGCAACATATCAAGCACTAGAAAAATACGGCCGCGATTTAGTAGAAGCTGCTAAAAACGGAAAATTAGATCCCGTTATCGGACGTGATGACGAAATTAGACGCGTAATCAGAATTTTATCGCGCAAAACAAAAAATAATCCCGTCTTAATCGGCGATCCCGGAGTCGGTAAAACAGCAATAGTTGAAGGTCTTGCACAAAGAATCGTGCGCGGTGATGTTCCCGAAGGCTTGAAGGATCGTACAGTTTTTGCTCTTGATATGGGGTCATTAATTGCGGGTGCAAAATATCGCGGTGAATTTGAAGAACGACTCAAAGCCGTACTAAACGAGATAAAGAACTCTGACGGACGAATCTTATTATTTATCGATGAACTTCACACTATAGTCGGAGCAGGTGCAGCAGAAGGAGCAGTCGACGCAGGCAACATGTTAAAACCTATGCTCGCACGCGGTGAACTTCACTGTATAGGCGCAACTACAGTTGATGAATATCGCAAATATATCGAGAAAGACGCAGCACTTGCCCGAAGATTCCAGCCTGTTGACGTTGAACAGCCTTCAGTCGAGGATACAATTTCAATTTTGCGCGGGATTCGTGAAAAATTGCAAGTTCATCACGGAGTCGTAATTCGTGATAATGCGCTTGTGAGTGCGGCTGTACTCTCGAATCGTTATATAACAAATAGATTTTTGCCAGATAAAGCAATTGATTTAGTCGATGAAGCATGTGCAATGTTGCGCACGGAAATTGACTCGCAGCCTTCAGAACTCGACGCAGCATCAAGAAAAGTTATGCAGTTAGAAATCGAGGAGACAGCATTAAAGCACGAGAGCGACGACGCTTCCAAAGAAAGACTCGAAAAATTGCAGGAAGAATTACAGGAGGCACGCACGCAGGCTGATACTTTACGCGCAAAATATGAGGCCGAGAAAAAATCTATTTCCGGAATCAGGGATTTACGCTCGCAGATCGAAAACGTTAAATCAGAAATCGAACGCGCCGAACGTGAATATAATTTGAACAAAGCTGCTGAATTACGTTATGGAAAATTGCGCGAATTAGAAGAGTCATTAAAGGCTGCCGAGAAAGTTAAATCAGAATCAGACTCAGACAGCAAGAAATTATTACGTGAAGAAGTAACAGAAGACGAAATCGCCGACATCGTAAGCCGCTGGACTGGTATTCCTGTAACGCGGTTATTAGAGGGTGAACGCGAAAAATTATTAAAGCTCGACGAAATTTTACACAAAAGAGTCGTGGGTCAAAACGAAGCTGTAAATCTCGTAGCCGATGCAGTTTTGCGCGCACGAAGCGGAATAAAGGATCCAAAGCGCCCGATCGGTTCATTTATATTCTTAGGGCCAACAGGAGTCGGAAAAACTGAACTCGCAAGGACTCTCGCAGAAGCACTCTTTGACAGCGAAGAAAATATGATTCGTATCGATATGAGCGAATATATGGAGAAACATTCTGTCTCGCGTTTAGTAGGAGCACCCCCCGGCTATGTAGGTTACGACGAGGGCGGACAATTAACAGAAGCAGTCAGGCGCAGACCCTACAGCGTTATATTATTTGACGAGATCGAGAAGGCTCATCCGGACGTGTTTAATATTTTGCTGCAAGTTTTGGACGACGGCAGAATAACAGACTCTCACGGCCATTTAGTAGACTTCAAGAATACAGTTATTATCATGACAAGTAATATAGGCTCGCAGATTTTGCTTGATAATATTGTAGGCGATACTATTGCATTATCAGCGCGCGAGGAAGTTATGCAGGCATTGAGGGAACATTTTAGGCCGGAATTTCTGAATAGAGTTGATGATATAGTATTCTTTAAGCCATTGACGCAGGATGAAGTGAAATCAATCGTGAAAATTTTGCTTTCCCGTTTGTCAGAGAGGCTCGCAGAACGTCAGATCGAATTAAATTTTTCTGATGAAGCATTGGCCTTTATCGCGTCGGCAGGTTATGATCCTGTTTACGGTGCAAGGCCGTTGAAGCGTTATATCACTCACAATGTAGAAACGAAATTAGCGCGTGCATTAATTGCCGGAGGAATCCGAGAAAAGACTCGTGTAAATATTGACGTTAAAGCAGGAGAATTAATTTTCTCGTTCGAATAAATGAATAAAATTTTTATGCGATACTTTAAGGGAGGGATTGAGTCCTTCCCTATTTTTTGCGCATAATTATACTGAAAACACTTTAAATCTATACAGGCAAAGGCAAAAGCGAAAACCTTTTTTGCAAACAGTGCCGATTGGTCGTAGCAAGAAAACATTTTCTCATATTTCGTAACTTCACAGAGGATTCTGAGTCCGAGTTTTAATTGGTTAATCCCACCCACCCACCCGGTTTATAGTCTGGAGTCGCGTTTATGCAAAAGTTTTTACAGAATATTTAAATGTATCGAACATACAGCCGCGTAAATTTTTTCGCACGTTATAAAAATTTTTTCCAGCGTAAATATTTGCTGCAACCATAAAAATTTAAATTTTTTGTATTAGCAAAAGTATTAGTAAAATATTTTTCTTTGATTCATAAAGTTTATGGGAAGTTGCGAATTATTATATCACTAAAAATTTCTATGTTATAATAATTTAATCCTATCGAAATCAAAACAGGAGAAAATTTCATGACTCACAGCGGATTAATTGACATTATAGAACGTGAGACTCACGGCTCAAGCTACAGAGTCGAAAAAATTAGCGCTGACTCATTAGAGCATGAACAAGAAAACGAAGACTCCTCCGGCGGCGTTTGGCTCAGGAACGCAGAATCTTCAACAGACACAAAATATATAGACATTAAGTCAGAAAGCGAAAAATTATCACGTTCAGACAAGCAGATTTTAAATTATTTCATCGACAGCGCAAGACAAAATTACAAAGTTGACGACATTGTTTACTCACAAAAAATTTATCCCATAATAGCCGGCCAAATCGGAGTCGCCTGCTGCAAAAGAACAGCAAAAAAATTATTACCCTTCATATATCAACATGAAATAGTAATAGCTCTTCCAGACGTAGCAAATTTTGACGGGCAGAAAAAATTTTTCTCGGAACTCAAGCAAAAATTAAATGACTCATTATCCGGCGATTTAAAAATTTCTGTCGTGCTGAATTATTCGACTTTAGACGCTGGAACAAAATTATTAGACGATCGAGCAAGAGATAAAATTTTATCGCGTTCAAGAAGCTACGAGATCAAATTAATAGAATATCTCACGGAAAAAAATTTATTATCAGACACAAATTATTTAGTCAAAGACGGGACTCTCGAAAGCCTTTACGCAAAAGATGTTGACTCTAACAATTATAATTACGTTCTGGGAGTCGTGAAAAATTTTAATCCCGAAATCTGCATAAATTCTCACGGACAGCCCGACCCGCTTTATATTGCTGAATTGCCCTTATATAACAGGACTCAGGCGGCATTATTCACGAATCCCGAAATCTTAGGCGACAAAAAAATTATTGTCTGGTACTTGAGAATGCATGACAAGAGGCGCACTCATTCAGTATTTGACGGAGTAATAAAGCTCGAAAAAATTTTATCGTCCGACACTGAATCTATAACGACTCAAGAAATTAACAAATTAAGCGCATTTATGCTCAACGAACGCAGCCCCGTCTGTATGGGCAAAGACTCGAACTGGGCAAATTATATTTATCCGTCATATTTGACAGAACAGTATATTAAATCAAAATATATCAGCGCAAAAACTTTCTTGCAGATATTCTAAAAATTTTTAACAGGAGGTAATTTGCATTGGCAGCAAAAAGTATTATCGGCAGGGTAATAGCAACAGAGTCCAGCCCTACAACGATGGACAAATTTATTTTCTGGACAAGCTCAACACTTCCTATTCATGCATTCGATATTATAAAAGTTGAACATATCGGCGGGTCTTACACTTACGGGAGCATAGAAAATATTTCGCACATAACTGACTCATCAAGTTTTTTGACGGGTTATATTTCTAACGATTTCGGGAATCTCAAAGCAGAGGCACCGACAGAACGAGTCGAAATGAACTGCATCACAGCAAATGTAATAATGAACACTCGAAAATTTTATACCCCAGTCCGGAATAATGCGCCCGTTTATCTTGCTTCAGCCGAAGAAATTAATACTGCGCTTGGACTCGATAAGATTCAGAAGCCTTTAACATGCGGTTATATCACAATGTATGCGGGGACTAAAAGCGAGCTTTCTTTACCTGTAAATCTGGATTCAAAATTTGTTCTCGGCCCTGATGGCGCGCACTTGAATATTTCGGGAATTTCGGGACTCGCTGCAAAGACTTCTTACTCAATGTTCTTATTGAAGGCGATTCAAGAGCAGTTGAACGGCGATAACGTCTCATTTGTAATATTTAACGTTAAGGGACGCGATTTAATGGCAATAGACCAGCCCAACGACGATTTAACAGAGAGTGAGCGCAAAGAATATGAAACTATCGGACTAACAGCAAAGCCCTTCACAAACGTCAGCTATTACATCCCATACAGAGAAAGTAAATCAAGCTCGTATTTGCCTGATGATGATATAAAGCGGTATATTGCAGATAAGAAGCTCAAAAAATTTAAATATTTATACGAATATGATCGCGGACGTATAGAAATGCTATTTGCTGACATAGATGACTCTTACCAGACAACGGAGTCTATTATAAGCAAGATAATGGACGACGAAGACCCCGATTTTAGAGGCGTAAGAACATGGGATCAGCTGCTTAAAACTATACATGATTTCTCGATAGGTGCCACAAAAGCTGACGGAGGAATCAAAACTGTAAGCTGGCAAAAATTTTACAGGCTCATTAACACGTTTATAAAATATGATGAAATGTTTAAATCTGAGTCAAGGCGTTCAAGCGCAAAAGATGAATGCAGGCTTTCTGAAGAGTTAAGGCAGATACAGCCCGGAGAAGTCAAAGTAATAGACATTTCCAAACTTGACAGCAGCAAACAGGCATTTGTTTTCGGCGATGCACTAAAGACAATTTATAATTTAAAACTGGGCAGCTATGAAGGTTTGAATCCTCCCGAAAAAATAATAATCTTCATTGACGAGCTTAATAAATATGCCTCGAAAGATGTTGCAAGAAGTTCACCCATTTTGCACGAGCTTTTAGACGTTGCCGAACGCGGGAGATCTATGGGAGTAATTTTATTCGGTGCTGAACAATTTAGATCTGCGATTCATCCGCGAGTAACAGGAAACTGCGCGACAAATGCTTATGGCCGAAGTAATGCGCTCGAAGCCGGAAATCATGACTACAGCAATTTCCCAAGCACCTACAAGAATATTTTAACGCGTCTTGAACAGGGCGAGTACTTGATACAGAATCCAATTTTTAGGACTCTTTTGCGCGTGAGATTTCCGAAACCGGTTTATAAGCAATTTAATGATTAAATCAGGAAGGAGAAATTTTTTATGAGCGATTATATTATCGGAGCAAATGCCCTTGAGAGCTTGACGGAAGCACTGTATAAAACCTCATGGTCAATTTTTCGCGAGTACATACAGAACGCGTGCGACTCGATTGACAATGCAGTCAGGGAAAATATTTTTTCGAGCAGGGATCAAGGCTGCATAAATATTTTTATCGACAAGGACTCCAGCAATATAAAAATTGAGGACAACGCAGCAGGAGTCAAAGCTGATGATTTCGCGCGCCTTCTTGGAAGTATAGCGGCCTCCGAGAAAAATAAAGACGTTGATAAAGGTTTTCGCGGTATCGGGAGACTTTGCGGCCTTTCCTGCTGTAAGACTCTGACATTTACGGCCAAGTTCAATGGCGAGCAGGTGATTTCGCGTTTAACTTGCGATGCAGCTTTAATGCGTGAGTTGACTTCGAGCACAGAAAAATTGACGGCTGATGAAGTCTTGAAGCAGATTTATAAATTTTCGCAAGATTTTACAGATGATACAGACGGACATTATTTTATCGCAGAACTTGACGGAATAAGCGAAGAACACAACTATTTGCTTGACGTTGACGGGGTAAAAAATTATCTTGCATTTATTGCGCCTTTACCGTATGCAGAGACTTTCGCGCCGTTCATGTCGCAGATCCACCAGCACGCGGAGGGACTCGGACTCAAAATCGACGTATATAAAATTTTCCTGAACAATGAGCAGTTATTCAAGCCCTACAAGCCTGAATTTACGACATCAAACGGCGATGACAGTATCAGGAGCATAAAATTTTTAGACATTCGCGATAAAGACAATAATTTATTTGCGTGGATGTGGTACAGTTTGTCATCATTCAAGGCTGTAATCAAGGAAAACTGCAAAATGCGAAGTATCAGGCTCCGTAAAGATAATATACAAATCGGCGA
This sequence comes from Synergistaceae bacterium, assembly GCA_017443945.1. Classification (NCBI taxonomy): domain Bacteria; kingdom Thermotogati; phylum Synergistota; class Synergistia; order Synergistales; family Synergistaceae; species Synergistaceae bacterium. The sequence continues at coordinate 58,829 of JAFSXS010000052.1, read as the reverse complement.
CGAAGACACTTTACAAAATTTATTTCCCGAAGAGAAAGCAATACATTATTTCGCCGGTGAATTATTCTGCGTGTCAAGAGCGTTAATCCCTAACACAAGCCGCGAATATCTGAAGGAAAATTCAGCCCGTGCAGCATTTGAGTCAGCGATGAAGAATATTTTTGCGAAATTATCAGGAATCTACAAGAAGGCCGCCGCAATCAGAAGCAGCCTCAAGAAAATTTCTGACTCAGAGAAAATAATCGACGATAATCAATACAGGCTCGACGAGGGACTCTATCACGACGACGAACGAAAACAGCAGCTTGAGGGCGAAATACTTAATGCAAAATCAGACATCGAGAAATACAATGCCGCTATCGAAAAATGTAAATCTCACAGTGAAATAATGCGTGAAGTAGCAGAATATATCGAACAGGAGCCCGCACAAGAACCGACAGTAAATGATAAGCCCCTTTCAGCGTCCGGCAAACGTTTATTACGCAAAGCATTCGGTGTAATTCTTGACGAGTTCGGAACTGGTGAGACTACGAAAAATTTAATCGAGACCATCAAGGAAAAATTAAACTTTAACAAATAACGCACGATTATGGCCGCTTGATTGCGGAAATTGAGCGGTTATTTATTATATTGCGTGAATGAATTAATTTGCGTGAGAGATTCTGTAACGGTCCCAGCGGGATTCGAACCCGCGCCGCAGCCTTGAAAGGGCTGTGTCCTCGGCCTCTAGACGATGGGACCAAGAAGTATTTTGCTGATGAATCGCGGGGGACTTGAACCCCCGACACCCGGATTAAAAGTCCGGTGCTCTACCGACTGAGCTAGCGATTCGTCGTAAGCAACAGAGGCTATTATATTATCACATGCGCAAAAATGCAAATTTTTTTATCACGAATTAAAAATTTTTCTGTCAATCATTCCTGTATGACTCGCCGTAAATAGAGTCACTAAAATATTGCCAAAACATATAACCGGAGTCACAAACATATCAATAATCGGATCCATTGCTATATAGAGTGCTATTGAATCAGACGGCGCGCCAAGCATAGCAATAAGGGCAGCAAATGTAATAGTTACACCGCCAGCAATACCGGGAGACGCAATATTGAATATAATCGCCGGTAAAATCATAGATAACATCTTGTGAAATGAAACATCTACACCGAACATATAAGAAATTGCAATAGTATTCAGAAGCAGTTCAAGAGTAACGCCAGCTTTGTTTAGTGCAGTGCTTAATGGAATCGAGAACGAATAAATTTTTGAGTCAACTCCCATTTTTTGAGCGGCTGTAATGCTTTCTGGTATAGATGCATTTGTCGAACAGGTAGTGAATGCAGTTATCAACATTTGAAGCGACTTCACGAAAATTTTTGCAGGGTTAAGACGGCACGTAATAACTACAACAGCAAAGAATAATATCATGACTATAATTTGAATCGCAAAATTTGTGATAACAAGCCCTAATAATGAGATCATTACTTGTCCGCCTATAGTCAGAAACATTGAAGTAATCGAGCAGAACACGACCAGAGGAATAAGTTTTATGAATATACCTATAATCTTCATGAAAATATTATTGCACTCGTCTATAAATTGCCTGAACAAACTCGCACCTGCAGCCCCCGCAGCATAACCAATTAGAATCCCAAGTACTATTAATTGCAGCATTTGACTCTCTAAAAACGGTCTGACAATATTTTCAGGAATCAGATTCGCAATAAAATTAATTAGCGTAATTTCGGCATTGTTACTCACAGTATTTATATTATTGACCTGATTTGATACTGCATGAACTGTAGTAATCGGTTTAAACGCGTAAAAAGCTCCCACGCCGGCAAAAGCTGATATAATGTGCATGACGATAAAGCAAATAATTAGTACGCCGCCGACCTTTTTTAAATCTGACATTCCGCCCAAATTTGTAATACATGAGGCAATCGAGAAAAATATAATTCCTACTGAACATAATTTAAGGCCGTCCATAAAAATTTCACGCACAGGCGATAAAATATAATCGTTGAAGTTCCTGCAAGTCTCAGAATCAGCAAAATTTTTCATGATAAGACCCGTTATTATCGCAGCAACAATAGCAAATAACGTGTAATAAAGCATTGTATACGGCGATTTATTTGCAATAGTGATTCTTATTTTATTTACGCCGTTGTGATGGGAATAAGTTAATTTGTCTGCAAGAGATTTTATAAGTAAGTTAGATATTGCTTCGGATGTCTCTATTGACATATCAGAATTTGCCAAATCAACGCCGAGAGTTAAATTTTTCCGGAAGTCGAAATTTTCGCCATTAACGTAAATATCAATGTGAAGATTGCCGAGAAATTTATTTATTCTGACTCGTATAATTTTAGCGTCGGAGTCAGCGTGTTCGAGCAATTTATTAATACATTCTTCTGTCAATATTTTTGTTTGCAGAGATTTCTTGCCGGTGTTCATGTGAGAGTCTATGAAATCTATTATTTGCGGGATTGATTCAATTTTTGCGGGAAAATCTTTAATCATTTATTGTGATTGACTCCTTTATACAAATTTTTTTGCCCTAATATCTGCGAGCCTTCGTTTATGTAACAACGCACTTATTATATTAGATTACTGGAAATTTTTTAATTATACAAAATTTTTCGCCCATGCCCGAACAGCTGCCGACGGGTGAGTCTCAAGAGCTGCGAGTCTTCGTTTATGGGGCAATAATGCGCCGGGAAATTTAATTTTTGCAGTTGACAATAACGGGACTAAAATTTTTTCGTCGTCAGAGCTTAACAAATGCCGTATCACGCCTGAATTTATGATTTTACCGTTTGGCCAGCGTCTTAATATCACGCTTACATTTTCAGGCGACACGAACAATAAAAATTTTTCCATCAAGTCTATATCATTTGCGATTAAATTAATTATCAGACCTGCGGGAAAATTTGCAGCGTTCGAGGCCGAGTCAAATGCTAACTGCCTGCGTGTGTTGTCATCAAACGGGAGTGAACCGGCGAGTCTTGCTGTCTCCTCGTTTAAATTATCACTCTTCAGGACTTCACATAATGCGCGCCGAAATTCTAATTTATTAGCGAATCTTCCTGAATGCTTCAATGCAATATTTATGATTCTGGGATTATGAGATTTAAGCCTGAATAAAATTGCGTTTATGTCAAGTCCTTCTGTGCTTGAGTGATTCGCGTAATAATTTTTTATTTCGTGGCTGTACTTGTCAAGAATCGCGTTAATTTTGCCGGTCTCATGGTTAATTACTTTTTCGCGCGTTTGTGCCGGAGTAATTGCCGCAAGTTCTTCGGGAGCTAAATTTTTCAGGAGTGAATATGCCCCAGTTACTTGTTTGAATCGAAAATCACTCTTAGAGCCTGTTATATCCGGATGAAGTTCGCGCGCCAATTTTCTAAAAGCTGCATGAATATCGTTTGGGGTTGCTCCTGCGCTGAGACCCAAAATTTTCAAGTTTGTTATAATTTCGGAGGCGTTAATTTATTCTCACTCCCTGCAAAAAATTTATTGCATTATAATAACATACCCCCATAAAATTATATTAAAGCATACAGCAAGAAAAATAGCGCATGAGAGCATGTCTTTGCCGGCTTTGATCTCGTGTCTAAAATTTTTATCGATTAAGTCAAATGCTTTCTCGACAGCAGAGTTTATAAGTTCAAGACACATCACAATGAGCCACGCTCCCGCAAGCAATAAAGATTTTCCAGCCAAAATTATTATAATCAGCATGATAAACTCATACTGGAAAGCCTGCTCATGAGTCAACGCATAATACAAGCCCTCCAGAGAGTAACGCGAGGCATTGAATAACCGCGAAAAAATGTTACTGTACCTCAATTAAACCTTTCTCCTTAGTGTAAATATAATCTTTATTAATTCTTGGCCGGGACGAGTCGAATTTTGCATTAATTACACTTTTTGCGGGATCATAGCCGGGAGTCTCTATTCCTGCAATATCTAAAATTGTATGAATAACATCATCTGTCATGTAAGGCCGGTCAACGCTTGATTTAATTCTTGCGTCTAAATCGGGATATGACTCGCAAAATTTTCTCGATGTCCAAATTAAAAACGGTACTTCAGCAACATTGCGCGTCTGAAACCAGCCATGTCCAGCCGAGCTAATAAGATCATATACTTCCTGCCCGTGATCCGAAGTATAAATAATTATTGCGTTCTTGTCCTCAAAGCGTTTAATAATTTCGTTCAGGACATAATCATTATATAATATAGTATTATCATATTCTGCGCGGGTAATTTTTTCTGATTCAGTTATACCGGAATAGCCGCTTATTTCGTCTTTGGCCGTAAATTTTGCGTATTCTGCCGGGTATCTATTTTTATAAGCTACGTGACTGCCATTCAAGTGGAGCATGTAAAAATTTTTCTCGCGAGAATGCGTTAATTTTTCGTCAAGTATGGGGAGCAGACTATCATCATAAGCCGACCCGCCGTCCCAGTAAGATTTAAACTCGATAAAATGTCTTTCATCGCAAATATTCACATAAAAATTTATAGCGTCAAGTCCTATATAAACTTCCTGATTTGAGAGCCAAATATTATAATAACCTGCTGCTTTAAGAATGCTAAATAAATTCATGTAATTATACCATGGGCCGGGGAGCTCATTATTATGAAACGTAAACATTTTTCTAACTGAAGCTACAGTGTGTGGTTCAGCGCATACAACATCATTGAATATATATATTTGACGTTTTTCAAGATTTGGACTCGTAGGCAGATCATAACCGTAAATGCTCATGTGATGTCTTGCAGCCGACTCACCGAGAATAAATATTATATATGGAATGCTTCTCAAATTTTTTGTGATTACTGCATTAGGCTCGCTTAAAACTTTATTATATTCTCTGCTGGCATTGTAATATCTTGCAGTCATACAGCAAAATCTTGTGAATCCGAGATAATTTGTTATGTCTCTTTTTCGGCCGTTGCCCATAGAAATTTCTCTTACGGATGAGAATATTCCAGCAAATAAAAATATTATGAGCAGACACAAAATTAATTTACCGGGTTTAAATGCTATCTGCCAAACTTTACGAGCAATAAATATCAACGCAATTATAGCAAGAACGAACAGCCAGAAAGATTTATTTAACAGATACATCTGTAAAAACTCGCTGCCCTCGCGAAAATTTGTCATTAGAGCAATATTCAGCATTAATATATTAAATCGTATGTGATAATAATATACTGTGAATAAATCTAACGCAAAGAATACCGCATTTACAGCCAGAAAAATAAATTTTACGAACTTGTGAACGACTCTAAATCTGCGAAGAAATAAATATATCAACAAACTTGCAAGTGTTACATACATTAAGATAATTGACAGGCTGCACCCAAAATGTAAAATTTTTCGTAAATTGCTGCTGCCCTTCAAATCTCCGACTATAGTGATAAGATTCAACGCTATTAGCCAGAAAATAAAATTTTTCTCACTGTTCAGCCACTCAAGACACCACGAAATAACGCTATGCCGTTCCGTGCCGTTCCGTGCCGTTCCGTCAAGAGCATAGATTCTCCTCCAATGTATAATAATTTACAGTGATTATAATATCTCGCCGGAAAGTCTGCAAATTTTTCTGATATTATATTGCGTGTAATAAAATTTTTTATCAGGAGGGACTAAATTTGACAGCTACAATTGTTATAGTATTAGCTCTTGCCGCCTCGATTGCAATAAATGTCTTGATGTTCACGCGCAAAAAAGGTAAGAAGCCGCAAAATATTTCTGTGAGGTCTACTATACTTGCGGGGATTCAGAACGTCAGCGAGCTTGCAACGGTGCGCGAAAGTTTTCAATCAATCGTAACATTTTCTGAGGGCGTAAAAATTCCCTTCATTGACGCAAATATACCGGGCACAACTCGAAAATTTATGCTCAAATATAACGGCACAATAGTATGCGGGTGCGATTTGTCAAAAGCTCAAGTCTCAGAAAAATTTGACAACAAAGTAATTATCTCGCTCCCTCACAGTGAAATTACTGACATTTACGCCGATATGCAGTCTCTTGAAGTCTATGACCAGCACGCGGGAATATTTACATCTATAAAACTTGAGGATCAGAACCGCGAAATTTTGTCCGACCTCAACAAAGTAAAAGCTCACGAAATCGAACGGGGAATCTTGGCACACTCGGACGAGAACGCAAGAAAAATTTTAACGTCAGTAGCAGCCTCTACAGGTGTCCAAGCAGAAATAATTTTCACGGACAATGCAGCGCCTTCACTAGCTGAACAAAATAAAGCAATCCCGTTAGACGCACACATAAGCAATTAAACGCGCAAAAAAATCCCCTCGCCTGCATCTTGACGGGGGGAAAATATTTTAACGCTTCGAGTACTGTCTCTTTCCTCTTGCACCTTTTTGACCGAACTTTTTACGCTCGACCATTCTCGGATCTCTCGTTAAGAGTCCTTCTTTCTTGAGTGCCGGTCTGTAATCAGGATTCATCTTGATTAATGCGCGTGCAATACCTAATTTTACTGCACCTGCCTGACCAGTTAAGCCGCCGCCGGAAGCATTTACAAATACATCGACTCTGCCTTCAACTCCGGCCGTTTTCAATGACTGATAGACCTGCGACTGCCACATTAAGCGCGGGAAATATTCTTCTACGCTGCGATTATTAATCTTTATTTCGCCAGTGCCTGAACAAATTCTGACTCTTGCAAGAGCGTTTTTGCGCCGGCCTGTTCCCCATATATATTTATCGTCTGACATTTATATATTCTCCTCCTGTTTAGATTTCGAGTGCTTCAGGGTTCTGTGCTTCGTGAGGATGTGAAGGCCCTGCATAAACTTTCAGCTTGCTTGCGTATTTGAGTCTATTTCGCGGGAGCATTCCTTTTACAACGTGATGAAAGAGTGCCGCCGGTTTTGTCTTGAGCAGGACTCCCCAGTTTGTAGCACGATAACCGCCCGGATGTCCTGTGTGATAGTGCCAAGTTGACTGCGATGCTTTATTGCCGGTGAGCTTCACTTTTTCTGCGTTGATGACAATAACATAATCGCCCGTATCAACATGAGGCGTGTAAGTCGGCTTATTCTTGCCCGTTAATATTCGTGAAATTACTGCTGCCAGACGGCCTATTGATCTGTCTGACGCGTCAATAACGTACCATTTTCGTTTTATTTGGCCTGGTTTTGCCAAATATGAGCTGCTGCCCGTCATTTATAAATATTCCTCCTGCAAATTTTATAAATCTATAATAAATCTCTGTGAACGGGGGCTTGTTCACGTCAAATTATTTTATCTTAACAAGGCGCTTATTTTCAAGTATACCGGGTAATCTTCCGCGCTTTGCTATGGGTTTGCCGTTGACCTCTTTTAGATCCATTGTCATATCCATAGGCACAGCATGAGCAATATAGCTCCCGACTCCGAAAATGTCTGCTCCTGCGCTTGATAATTCTTTGATTCTTGCAGGATTGAGACCGCCGGAAACTACAATTTTTACGCGGTTAAAACCTTCTTGATTCAATCTATAACGCATTTCACGTACTAATTCAGCTGTAACGCCGCCTCTTTCACTGGGAGTATCGAGCCTTACAGCACCGAGTCTATCGCCTAAAGCATGAGCAAGCCTTAAAGCCTCCTCGCACTCGTCTTTAAACGTGTCAACTAAAAAAGTTCTGCCGACATAATCAGGCAATACAGAGTCATACGCTTCAGCAAGTTTAACAGTGTCGCCGGTGATTAAAATCGCAGCATGAGGAATCGTGCCCATCGGTTCGCGTCCGCAAAGTTTCGCGCCTAATACGCAGCTCGCACCCGTACAGCCTCCGAATTTTACTGCTATAGCTTCCATAACTGGCGAAATTGCCGGGTGTAAATGCCTGGCTCCGAACGATAAAACCGGTTTGCCCTCTGCAGCTTCGACGCACTCACGAGCCGCCGTCGCCCATGCACACGAACTCGAAAGAATGCCGAGTAAATTTGTCTCGTGAATACCAAATGCGCCGTAAGAACCTTTTATACGCATTACAACTTCTTTCGGGGTAAAATATTCGCCTTCGGGTAATGCTTCGATTTGAACGGGAGAATCTTTCAAGAGTTCTAATACTTCAGCAAGACCCGCAAACATTCCTGTTGAACGCGTGAAAATTTCTGCTGTAACGGGCGTATCAAGCAAATTCATTGACGCAAGAATATCACGAGTGTTAATAAAATAAATATCCGTCGTAGCACCTGATTTGATTTCGTCATGGGTTGCGCTGTAAAATCTGTCGGGATTGACCTTCAGGGCTTCTGAGTCCTTGAGAAAGTTCAACACTTTATTATTTCTCCCTTGCTTAGTTAATGTACACGATCAAGAATGAAGTTATCATGAAAATTGAAGCTAACACAATCGTAATTTTCGTAAGAGGTGTAAATCTCTGCCACTGTCCCGAGTCCGGTTGTGTACCGCCGCCGAAAATTCCTGCAAATCCGCCTTGTTTGCGCTGCTGAGCGAGAACAACTATCATCATTAATATTGCGACTATAATATGAATAACTGCCAAAAATGTGCGCATAAAAAATTTTCCTCCTGAATAAATATAAAACTTGCGAATTAGTATAATACAACGCGGGAATATTTTACAACAAAAAAGGCCTCATGAACGAATCACAAGACCTGTTATCATCACAAACAAAAAAATTGGAGCGGACGACGGGATTCGAACCCGCAACATTCAGCTTGGGAAGCTGACGCTCTACCGTTGAACTACATCCGCAATAATTTAGCATTCTAGCGCATGATTAATTTTTTCGCAAGCCAATACGAACGAATAAATCAAATCTGTAATAGGGATCCGAGAAAATTACCCCTTCCGGTGCATCATATTGAGTCCCTACTCCGTCAATAAGTTCATACCAGAAAACCGCGTCTGCACGTCCTGAAGTTAATGCGGCTGTCCTTGCGTTTGTATTGATGTCAAAGATTTCAACGTTTATTTGGAGACGCTTTGCAATTTCTGCGATTACTGCTGCGTTGAAACCTGCTGCTTTGCCGTCGTGTGAAGTGTAATCAATCGGGGGAATATCTCCGGTTACAGCAATTTTTATTTTTTCTGCGTTCGGGAAAGACTCAAATTTTACGGACTCAGGTTCATTTTTGCCGGGGTTAGCTAAATATTTTGTCTGTAAATCTTGAAGTGTCCCATCTCTGCGCATGAGGCCAAGTGCATAATTAAAATTTTTCTGCATGATTACCCCCTTACCCGCAAGGAAACCGAACACTAAATTTGCACCCGTTGAACATGATACGCCGGAAATTTTATAATTTGGATTGACGGATAAAATATATTCTGCTGCGGGCTGAGGAAGCTCTAAATCGTCAATATTGCCGGCATTCAAGGCCATTAACATAGTGTTTAAATCATCGTAAAAATGGTAGGACGAATATTTTGCGCCTGAAATTTCCCATTTCCATATTGAATTTACTGTTGATAAATCGTTGAAGCCTTTTTCAGACATTCCGGCATTCTGCAATAATCCGAGTTTGCGTCCTTCAGCACCTGCCGCACACGAACACGCAAGAATTATTACACACGCGATAAATGCACAAAATTTTTTGTTCATGAATAACACTCCTTATTTTTTCCGTAACTGCAAGAAAATATTAAACGTGTAATAGGGGTCAGAGATTAATATATTTTCCGACAATTTATTTTCACTGTCGATCCAAAAAACGCCGTCAGCACGTCCTGATGTGAGAACTGCAATTCTTGCCCCTGCATTAGTATTGACGATTTCAATATTAATTTTCAGGAGTCGGCCTATTTCCGCGAGAAGTGCTGCGTTAAAACCTGCTGGCGTGCCGTCGGGTGCTGTGTAATCAATCGGGGGAATATCTCCGGTTACAGCAATTTTTATTTTTTCTGCGTTCGGGAAGGAGTCAAATTTTATTTCTTCAGGCGTATTTTTGCCGGGATTGGATAAATATTTTTCTCTAAGAGCTTGAAGAGTGCCGTTTCTGCTCATGAGTCCCAAGGCGTAATTAAAATTTTGCCATAGAATCACGTTTTTGTCCTTCATGAACCCGAACACAAGATTCATGGGCTGTGAACGCATTACGCACGATATTTTATAATTATTATTCTGCGACATGACATATTCAGCGACAATTTGAGGCAGGTCGGCCTCGTCAATTTTTCCGGATTCTAATGCCGTTATCATGCTGGGCAGGTCATCAAATAAAATATACTCATCATTTTCGCCGTGTCCGTGTCCAATTAATGACCATAGCCAAGTCGATTCAAGATACTGTTTTGTGTTGAATGACAGACCGTTCTCAGGATTTGCAAGAATGCCGATTTTGAGTCCCTCAGCACCTGCCGCACATGAACACGCAAGAATTATTATAATTGCAATAAACGCACAAAATTTTTTATTCATAAATAATACCCCCTACTTTTTGCGTATGTGCATATAAATATTAAACGTGTAATACGGATCTGACGTTAATAAAATATCATTATCAACGAGAATAATATCTTTATTAGTGCTTACAACGTACCAGAAAACGCCGTCAGCGCGTCCCGATGTGAGAGCTGCTGTCTTTGCACCTGAAGTAACGTTTATGATCTCAATATTAATTTTCAGGAGTCGGCCGATTTCTGCGAGAAGTGCTGCGTTAAAGCCTGCTGGCGTGCCGTCGGGTGCTGTGTAATCAATCGGGGGAATGTCGCCGGTTACAGCAAATTTTACTTTCTGGGCATTCGGGAATAAATCAAATTTTACTGGTTCAGGCTCAATTTTGCCGGGGTTGTATAAATATTTTGCCTGCAAGTCTTGAAGTGTTCCGTTTCTGCGCATGAGTCTCAAAGCGTAATTAAAATTTTGCCAGAGAATAACATTTTTCTCCTTCAGGAAGCCGAACGCAAAATATACATTTTCAGGACGCATTACGCAGGAGACTTTATAATTTGGATTCTGTGCCATGATGTATTCGCCGACGATTTGCGGTAAGTCAAGCTCGTCAACTTTGCCGGACTCTAATGCCATTATCATGCTTGGTAAATCTTCAAATGAAATATATTCGTCATTTTCGCCGTGTCCGTGTCCCATTAATGACCATAGCCAGGAAGATTCAAGACTCGATTTAGTGTTAAATGTCGGGCCAGTCTCAGATTTTGCAAGAATGCCGATTTTGAGTCCTTCAGCATTTGCCGCACAAGAACACGCGAGAATCATTATGCACAAAGCAAGCGCAAAAAATTTTTTACACATAAACATACACCTCGATAAATAAAATTTTACAAGTATATTATAAGGCAAGAAATAAATTTTTTGGGAGGGGGACTGAATGTGCATGAAAGTATAAAAGCTGCCGACAAGTGTTAAAGCGCTCATCGGCATAAATTTTATTTACTCTATAAATTTTTCATGATTGAGTCTAAATATTTCCCCGCGTCAAAGTCTTCAATTTTTCCAGAATCACAAAGTGTCGCAAATTCCGGCAAAATAGGAAGCTGCGCAAAATTTTTTATCCCGTGAGACAACGCAAACTCTTCAATATGACTGTTACCAAATATATAATGCTTTTTCCCGCAGTCAGGGCAAAGAAAATAGCTCATATTCTCAACGAGACCCAGCACGGGAATATTCATAATTTCGGCCATCCTAAGAGCTTTGCTTACTATCATACTTACAAGTTCCTGAGGTGTCGTAACTATAATAATTCCCTTGATAGGCAATGACTGAAACACTGTCAACGGCACATCACCTGTACCGGGCGGCATATCGACAAACATATAATCAGTAAATCCCCAGTCAACTTCTTCAAAAAATTGCTGCAACACTCCCATTAAGACAGGCCCCCGCCATACTACAGGATCTGACTCATCTGGTAAACATAAATTCATCGAAATAATTTTTGTTCCGTTCTTACTGATTGCAGGCTGTATAAAATGTCCGTCAGATAATAAACCGTCATGAATACCAAACATTTTGGGAATTGACGGCCCCGTTATATCAGCGTCTAAAATCGCCGTGTTAAAATTTTTCTTGTTCATTCCAGACGCAAGCAAGCCGGTAATTAAGGATTTCCCGACACCTCCCTTGCCGCTGACTATGCCGATAACGTTTTTTATCACGCTGTCAGTCTGAAATTTTGCGGCTGTATTATCGCGTTCTGAACAATTTGCGCCGCAGTTTTCGCAATTATGATTACATGCTGGCATTATATAAATTCACTCCTTGCAAGTGTGATTATCGCATTTAGGATTCGAGTCAAATTCAAGTCTGCCGTCAAGAAATTTTTTCACAGCCTCGTCCGCACTGCCATTGACTCCTGCGAAAAATTTTATTCCTACAGTATTAAGAGCTTCCTGCGCTCCCGAACCTATACCGCCGCAAATTAATACGTCGACTCCCTGAGCTTTCAAGAATCCTGCTAGAATCCCATGAGCTTGGCCGTTAGTGCTAATAACTTCGTTGCGAGTGATTGATTTATTCTCGATGTCATAGAGCTTGAAATTTTCAGTCTTGCCGAAATGCTGAAATATATTCCCGTTCTCGTAAGTTACAGCAACTCGCAAAAAAATCTGCCTCCTTATAAATTACTCGTGATTATTATATTATATTGCAAGAATAATAATTCTCGTGATCATTGCCGCAGCCCACGCGATAACGCATTGCCAAATCACAACGCCTAATGCCCAGCCGCCTCCGAGTTCGCGTTTTATCGAAGCAACTGCCGCCGCACAAGGTGTGTATAACAAACTGAATACCAGCAAAGCACCCGCAGACGCACTTGACAAGAATGCATTAACATTTTCGCCGAACAAGACTCCAAGACTCGACACAACACTTTCTTTTGCGAGAAAACCGCTTATTAATGATGTGCAAATCCGCCAGTCTCCTAATCCTAAAGGCGCAAATAACGGCACTAATAAACCAGAAATCGCGGCGAGAATGCTTTTATCTGATTGAGTCGTAAAATTAAATTGCAGGTCAAAACTTTGCAGAAACCATATAATAACCGTAGCAAGAAATATTACAGTAAATGCGCGCTGTAAAAAGTCCTTCGCTTTCTCCCACATTAAGAATATAACATTTTTTGCAGCAGGCATTCTATAATTCGGCAGCTCCATCACAAACGGTACAGCTTCACCCCTGAATAATGTCTCCTTGTATAATAACGCTGCAAGAATCCCGGCGACGATTCCCAAAACATATAAACCGGTCATTATTAAGCCTCGTTTATCAGGGAAGAACGCATTTACAAAAAACGCGTAAATCGGCAATTTTGCTGTACAGCTCATAAATGGAGTCAATAAAATCGTCATTTTTCTATCGCGCTCACTGGGAAGAGTACGGGTCGACATTACAGCAGGAACAGTACAGCCAAAACCTATTAACATCGGGACAATGCTGCGGCCTGACAAGCCTATTTTACGCAATAATTTATCCATGAAAAACGCTACTCTTGCAGTATAGCCGGTGTCCTCAAGAATCGAGAGAAAGAAAAATAACGTGATTATTATCGGTATGAAACTTAAGACGCTGCCGAGTCCTGCAAAAACGCCGTCAATTATAAATTTGTGCACGATCTCATTAACGCCGATTGATGACATGTAAGAGTCCGCAATTTCCGTAAATGAGTCAATCCAGCTTGCTAATAAATCTTGAAAATATGCGCCGATTACTTCAAATGTGAGATAGAAAATAGCAGCCATTACAGCAATAAAAACAGGAATAGCAGTATAACGGCCTGTTAAAATTTTGTCGAGCTTCTGACTTCGTAAATGTTCGCGGCTTTGTGCAGGTTTGACGACGCATTGTGAGCAGACTTTGTGAATAAAATTGAATCTCATATCAGCAATTGCAGCATTTCTATCGAGTCCCCGCTCCTTTTCCATTTGCAAAATTATATGTTCTAACATTTCGCGCTCGTTCTGTTCGAGTTTGAGTTTATGAATTATCAGCGCGTCATTCTCGATTACTTTAGTTGCTGCAAATCTTAGAGGAAGGCCGGCCCGTTCTGCGTGATCCTGAATCAAATGCGTAATTGCGTGAATGCATCTATGTACTGCGCCGTCGTGATCTTCTTCTCCGCAAAAATCGTAACGTTTAGGCTTCTCCTGAAATTTTGCGATGTGGACAGCGTGATTTACGAGTTCTTCTATGCCTTCATTCTTGAGTGCTGAAATTGGTATAACTGGAATCCCTAAAAGCGACTCCATTCTGTTAATATCGATAGTGCCTCCGTTGCCGCTTAACTCGTCCATCATGTTAAGAGCTGCCACCATAGGAATTTGCATTTCCATTAACTGCTCAGTCAAATATAAATTTCGTTCGATATTAGTAGCGTCGATTATGTTAATTATTGCTTTAGGTTTCTCGCCGAGAATAAAATTTCTTGCGACAATTTCTTCACCGCTGTATGGGGACATTGAATAAATGCCGGGTAAATCTGTTATCAAAGTGTCTGAATGTCCCTTGATTGCTCCGTCTTTGCGGTCAACTGTAACGCCGGGGAAATTTCCGATTCTCTGTTTTGCGCCGGTTAGTTGGTTAAATAATGTCGTCTTGCCTGAGTTCTGATTCCCTGCAAGCGCAAAAGTTAATAACGTTCCATCGGGTAAAGGCTCGTTTTTGTCATTGACGTGATATTTGCCTTCTTCACCGAGTCCGGGGTGTTCTACTTGATTTAAGCTGTTAAATGCTTCAATAAATTTTTCGGCCTGCTGTGTATCTTGTGAAAGTTTGATTTCTATTTTTTTTGCGTCGGCGAGTCTTAGTGTCAGCTCGTAATCATGGATTCTAATTTCGAGGGGATCTCCTAAAGGTGCGGACTTTACCATTTTTACGAGTGCGCCGGGGATTATTCCCATATCTAATAAATGCTGGCGTAAACTTCCTGAGCCTCCGACGGTTGTAATAACTGCGCTTTTTCCTGATTCAAGTTCTGCGAGCGTCAAATTATGATTCTCCATTCTGTAAAAATTTTATCAGTCAAATTTTATTTTACGCGAATGATAAAATCAATTATGAAATTATATTCATCCCTGCTGTAATGTCGCTTATGTGTTCAAGAGTCCAATTATCAGGCTCATTTTTGTGAGTTATAGTTATGCCAATAAAGTCAATCCGCCAGAAACCGTCCCAGTTTAGTTCTTCCTCGATAAATTCACGTGCGGACTTGATTAACGCGTTTAATTTTCGTGAGCCTATCGAGTCTAACGGTGATTGAATTTTCCCGATTGTGCGCGCCCTGACTTCAATAATTACAATTTCGTTGTTGTCGTTATCTATTGCAATAATATCTAGTTCGCCGTATTTATTCCTGATATTACGTGCAATTACGCGCCATCCGAGAGACAAAATATATTCTGCTGCCTTATCTTCTGCGTATCTGCCTAACTCTTGAGCTTGAGTCATTTATTTGGCTGACTCCCTGTCAAGTTTGTAGACCCATGCTAAGACTCTTGCGACGACCTCGTATAACTCTGCTGGAATCTCCTCGCCTAACTCAAGAGAAATCAAAGCCGACACAAGCGCAGCATCTTCAACAATAGGTACATCTGCTTCAATTGCGCGTTCTATAATTTTTTGAGCGATAAAGCCTTCTCCCTTTGCTACAACAGTAGGAGCGGCCATTTTCTTATTATCATATTTGACTGCTACAGCCTTATCACGTTTATTTTGTTCGGGCATAATAAATTTTTCCTTCTATACTGTAATATCGAGTCCTCGTCCTGCAAGCAAAATATCGCGTTCATTTTCCGGAGCGCGCTGGGAAATTCCTATAAAGCTCACTGGAATCGCGAGTCCTTGAAGTTCACGCCTTAAATCACGTCTTCTGCGTTCAATTATCCTGCAAGTTTCTGCTCTCTCGGCATTGAGAGTCAGATTACAGCTTTTGCCGTCGCTCTCAACTAGTCCGCCCACCTCGCCTAAATTATTACCGGTTAAGCCAAATCCGACCTGCCAATATTTTTGACCGTCATCGCCATTTGTTGAACGACCTACAAAAATTTTTGCTGTCATGCTCTGCGTATTATTCTCGACTAACGGCCAGAAAGGAGCAGCCAATAACGCCGGGTTTACTTCAGGACGGGGAGACTTCATCAAAATTGACTGTGCCTGCAAGAACTGTGCAATATCGTCGTTGCCTTCCTTCATGCCCTTGAGAGATTTAATCGGGTCTTTGCCGTCAGAAGTGTCAGATTTTAATTTTTTGCGGATTCTGTTCCACATCTCGTTAATTTCTGAGTCATTCATCGCTGCATATTGAGATAATAATAACGCGTTTTCCTGCGTCATAGGAACGTCGCGCGCCCATAACTCTATAAATGAAGACAATTCGCCGGGGTTAGAACCTGTTTTGCGCCAAGCGTCTTTAATTGCTGTAAGAACTTCATTAGACAACGGCAGACCACGCGCTAATAAGGCCGTCGCAAGCTCTCTATCACGTGCGGGAATCTGCGACAAAAACGACAATTCACCCTGCGAGAGTCTTAAAACGGGTACTCCATCAGGCCCGGAAGCGTCCCAGACAGCTCTAAATCTTTCGCCCGGTATAAGTGAAATTGTTGCACGCGCCCGCAAATCCTGCATTACGCCATTAACATCAACTCTTACTGTATAAGTGCCGTCGCTGTTCTGTGATAAAACAGTGCCCTCGATGAGCATTCCTGTACGGATTCCGGCAAATTTCGTCAACTGCCCGGGCTGTAAAATCTGCGGTTGATTAATTATCTGCCCCTGCCGAGTGCTTATATTCTGCTGGGCTTGACTGTAATTCTGATTTAGGCTTACATTCAAATTATTTATTTCGGGCATTCTCTATCACCTTCCACTTAATAATTTTCGGCAGAATGACTCTCTATGTATATCAGACAGTCCGATTAATTTTACACGTTCTCTATGCTCTCTAGTGGGATAACCTTTATTTTTTGCAAGATTATAACCGGGAAATTTTGAGTCAAGCCTTGCCATTAATCTATCTCGTATAACTTTTGCGACAATCGAAGCAGCCGATACGACCGGTATTAAGTCATCAGCTTTTATCAACGGCCATTGAGAAAAATTTATATCCGGGATTCTCTCTGTGCCGTCAACGATTATGCATGCGGGAGAAGTATTTAATTTCGCAGCTAATTTCTTGACGCTCTGAGCCATTGCCCATAATGAAGCCTGTAAAATATTATCTCGTTCGATTCGTGCGATACTGCCCATTGAAGCACGCCATAACACGCCGATTTCGTTCATTACAGCAAATAATTTTTCTCGTCCCTTAGGAGTCAAACGCTTAGAGTCGCGCAATTTGCGATTTAATAATATTTTCTCCTGCTCACGAGTCAAATATACTGCTGCTGCTACAACAGGTCCGGCCAAAGCTCCCCGCCCCGCTTCATCAGTGCCGATAACTGCTCCTCGTCTGCAAAGCTCTTCAAGTGATTCGGCTGCCTCAACCGGATCTGCTCTCGACGTGAGAATTAAATCATTGAACAACGTTAGCTGCCTCATGATTGAAATTTATAGCAAGTTCTGAGTCAGGGGTCTCAAGACAAACGAGTCCGAGTCTGCCTGATGAGAAAGCCTCAATAAATTTTTGCCCGGCCAGTTCGTAATTGACTCGCCCTCCCGAAATTAAGCAGCCCATACGCCGGCCGATTCTTTCAAGTGTAAGCTCTGAAGGTTCGTCAACATATTCAACCGGCAATAGATCACGCATATTTTTAGCGCACAAAAATTTTATGAGCATTAACGCCGCATTTTCCCAGCCTCCGACAACATCAGCTTTTGCACATCCCAGCCACGATAAAATTAAATGCGCGCCGGACTCTGCGTGAGGGTCAAGAATACCGGGTGAATCAACAATTAGCATTCCTTCATTCTTGTACCAGTTCACGGACTTAGTAACGCCGGGGATATTGCCTACTGAAGCACTTGATTTATTTATTAACGAATTAAGCAATAAAGATTTTCCGACATTTGGAATACCTACGACGGCGAGTCTTACTTCTCTGTGAGGGGGCTTAAATTTTAATATCGCTTTCTTGATTACATTTAAACCCGATTTTTTGCGAAGGTCTGCACTGAATGCGTGCTTAAACGTGTTCAGCCAGAGATTTAATTTTTCGGGGTCGGCCAAGTCTTTACGCGATAAAACATGAATAACGGGCTTGATTCTTGCCAATGCTTTAATTAACGGTGATGAAGTAGAGACAGGAGCGCGCGAGTCCCTTACTTCAACGATTAAATCAAGTTTTGACGCTAATTCATTTAATTTTCGCGTTCCCTTTGCCATGTGGCCGGGATACCATACAGAACGGGGCATAATTTATTTAGGGATTCCGATTCGATTCAGCGGCCAATAACGGAAAAAAACGGGCCCCCGCATGTCATCAAGTGAAGCAAACCCCCAATAACGGCTGTCCTGCGAATTTGACCTGTTGTCGCCGAGCATAAAATATTTCTTCTCAGGAACAGTAAACGGGACTTCGGGGAAAATATAATTTGCGCGTAAATTAAACCTGTCATGATTCTTTACGTAGGGCTCTTCGGTGGGCTTGCCGTTGATGAAAACAATTCCGTCTTTAATGTCAACTACATCACCGGGAACTGCTATAACACGTTTTACAAAATCGCGTTCTTTGTCAACAGGGTATCTGAACACGTAAAGCGACCCTCTCGAAGGCTCAAATATCCAATTCCAAAATTTTGCGACCAAGACTCTATCACCTATTTCTAAAGTCGGAATCATTGAGCCGCTCGGAATCCAGAAAGCCTGTACTATTAATGTGCGTATAATCATAGCGAGAATAAACGCCCATACAATTGTTTCTATTGTTTCACGCCACCAAGGTTTTGCTGCTGCCTCTGCCATTGTTTGAAAGTGTCCTCCATAACGATTTATTAATTTGCAATGAATAATAATAGCGCGTAAAAGTTTTTCAAGCAAGAAATTAAATCAGCAGGCCATTATATAATAACAACCTGCCGAAAAATTTATTTTATTTTCTGCGTAGTTCCGTCGGGGTTATAAATATGAGTCTCTGACTTCTTAGCTGCTCTGTTCACAATGCCTAAATCTTTGCCGTTCAAGATAACCTGTGCTGAAGTAGGCCGGCCAAACACGACTCTTGCGGGCGCATTCAAATCCCATTTCATCGAGTCCCCGCGTCTGAGTGTACGTCTAAAAACGGGCTGTGCGTTCCCAAATGCAACACTAAGCCATACATCATTTATTGCGCGAATCTCTAATGAAGGCTTCACAGGTTCGGGCTTCTTGACCGGTTCACTGCTGACGACTCTTTTATCAACTGAAACGGGATTTGCTGCAACATCACGGCTTAAATTAGTAATTACATCGTTTGAAGAGTTGTCCGGAACGTCAAATAATCCGTTGTTGCTGCTTCCTGAAAAATTAAATAATTTCAGATTCCGCAAGTCTAACCCGCTGTAATTAACGGCGTACCAGACATAAGCACCCGTTCCAACAAGAGCAAGCACTAAAACAAGAAATATCCAGAAGTGAGACGCTGCTTTAAAACCTTTCGGGACTGATGAACCGTTGCCGAGCATGTTATTAATTCCGCGCTGCCTCTGTAATTCCTGTTTTCGCGAATTTGGTATAAATGCCCGGTCAAGCTGCTTCATAAAATCGTCCTGCAAATCTTCAGCGTTTATCAGCTTTAAATACGTTCTGACAAAACCTTTTGTGTAAACGAGTTCGGGAAAATTCGTATAATTTCCTTCTTCAATACCGCGCAAATATTCAGGTCTAATCTTGGTACGGTCAAAGACTGTTTCAAGAGTCATCCCGATACTTTCGCGGCGTTCTGTTATTAATCTTCCTAGTTCCTCTAAGGCGCTGTTACCTTCTGTCAAAATTTGACTGCCTCCTTTATTTTTGCGAGCCACGCGCCGGGATCCGGATTCTTAAATACTGCGCTCCCTGCGACAATTACATCACAGCCGGCCCGCGCAATGTCTATTATATTATTCTCATTTACTCCGCCGTCAATCTCGATTAAATAATTAAATTTGTTTGCTTCTCTGAGACTCACAAGTTCGCGGACTTTATCGAGACTGTTATCAATCAATTTCTGCCCGCCGAATCCCGGTGTAACTGACATTATAAGCACTAAATCAGCAATATTTAACACTGACTCAATATTTCTAACCGGTGTCGGAGGACATAACGAAATCCCGCATTTGATACCGGCGTTCTTGATCTGCATTAATGACGCGTGCAATAAATGCGATTCTGTCTCTGCATGTATAGTAATTAGTGATGGCTTTACTTGAATGAACAACGGCAAAATTACTTCGAGTCTGTCAATCATTAAATGAACGTCAATAAATGAATCCGTGAATCTTTTGCGCAGTGCCGCGGCTGTCTCCGGTCCAAATGATAAATTTCGCACAAAATGACCGTCCATTATATCCAAGTGAAGCCAGTCATAATTATTGCGCATTGACTCAACTGCTCCGGCCAAGTTTAAAGGGTCTGCTCCTAATAAAGACGGTGCTAATAAAATTTTTCGCATGGTTTATTTCTGCCTTTCCTGCCAAACTGACTCGCCGCCCAAGAAAATGCTTATCACACACTCATTAGTATAGCTTGCTGTTGTGTTAATGCTTTCTCCGCTCCTTACCTGACGACTCAAAACGTTTCTCTTTCCGGACGGATCTGTTATTTCGATTCGCAAGTCCATAGGCCTGGCAATGGGCGGTACAACATAACGGATTCGAGCTGTCTTGCTGCCTCCTGTGCTTGCTGGAGCTGGTGCGGGTGTGCTTGCAGGCTGTGAAGGTGCTGGAGTCTGAGTCTGCGTGCGATTATTATTATTTGCTTGAGTTCTTGACGGCGCAGGCTCTGGAATCGTTACATAGTCATCACCGATAAAGACTTCTTCTTGGCCTGGAACTTGAACGCTGACTCGATTATTATTTGCGGGCTTGGCTGGTGCTGCGGGTGCTGGTGCGGGCTGATTCTGAGGCTGATTAGTTACGCGCCTTACGTTCGGATTATTGCTGTCAGAGTCCATGAATCCTGCCGGACGTTTTTGTGTAGCGAGCTTTAATATTACGCTTTGACCTGCTTTTATTGCACTTCCTGCGGCGGGCTTGGTCTCAATTGCGAGTCCTTCAGGCAATAACGGGCTGTAAACTCTGTCTACTCCCTGAACTTTTACTCCGGCGGCCTCTAAAACTGTGCGTGCTTCTTTCTCGGTCATGCGATTAACATCTGGAATCGTAATATTTCCGTTTGACGCGCTGCCCTCTTGAACTAACAAATCAATTTTTCGCCCTGATGAAATATTTGCGGGAAATGCCGGACTCTGTGCGATTACTTTTCCTGCTTCGGTGTTAGGTTCTCTGATTCTTATTACGTCGCCTAATGAGAATCCCTGCGATTTTATTAAATTCTGCGCGTCTGCTAAAGTCTTGCCTCTGACATCGGGGACCGCGTGAAGTTCTCCGCCTCCTTGACTCACCTGCAAGACAATGACTTGACCTTTACGCGATTTAACGCCGGAATTTGGCGACTGTGCAAGGACTCGGCCCTCCGGCAAAGTGGACGCAGCGTACTCAACCTGAACGACAAATCCGAGTCTCTCAGCCTCTGCAACAGCGTCAACTATAGAACGTTCGCGCAGATCCGGGACAACTCCCTCAACTTCAGGCCGCAAAAATACAGTGTAGACAGCTATTCCACCCGACGCAAATATAATCATCATGACGAATAACAATACAATTTTTAATATTTTTCCCAAGTGATTAAATCCTCCCTACCTCTTTAATATTAACGCGCAGTAAAACCCGTCAAGCCATGCACTAGACGGCCATATGTATAAACCGTAGGGTCTGCCACGATGAAATGCCTGACCGCGCAAATCTATCGGAATTTCAATACAGTCATCATGCTTTGCTAGAACGTCAGCAACAACATTTTCATTTTCGGGCTTCAACAGGCTGCACGTAATATATAACACATAACCGCCCGACACACATAAATTTATAGCACGATCTAGTAATTTTTTCTGCATTGATGCAAAACCGTCTAATTTTTTCCAGTCCATGCGCCATTTTGACTCAGGCTTGCGATTCCATGTCCCTGAACACGAACAGGGCGAGTCAAGTATTATAAAGCTCGGTATATCTTCAGGCAAAAGAACGAGAGAATCACCGACCTTCATTAATGCACGCTCATTGACTCCTAATCTTTGTAATTCATTCTGCGCATTAATTGACTTATTGCCGGAAAGCTCCCAGCACTCAATTTTTGCATTATCGCACTCTTGTAATATTTGCCCGGCCTTTACTCCTCGTCCTGAGCACATATCGAGAATCACTCCAGAACCCGAATAATATTTTTTCACGAGCGATGCAGCAATAATCGAGCCTTCCGACTGAACAGTGCATAAACCTTCAGCAAATCCCGGCAAATTTCGCGGTAAAATTGACTCGTTAAGGTGCAGAGCGTCAGAAATATCAGATTTTACAGCTTGAATCTCCTGACTCGATAATAACTGCATGACTTCATCAAATTTTCCGGGCTTGACCCTTAATGACGAGTACGACGGCATATCCATAAGCGCAAATAATTCGTTCAATTCCTGACGAGACCATGTGCGCATCCAAACAGGCAATGACCACGACGGAACACCAGCCCAAAGCGCGCGGCCTTCGAGACTCGGCGATTTCTTGAATTTTTCGGGTTTCCCTGAGGCTGACTCCTTTATCTTGTGCAAGACTGCATTAACGAGACCGGAATATTTTACAAAATTTTTATTGCGCTTGAGATATTCGACAATGCCGTTAATTAACACGCCTTCAGAAAATCTGCGTAACTCAAGTATCCCGCCTGCACCTGTTATTACGCTGATATAGACTTCGGGAGGAAGGGACTCTTTTGCGCGCAAATATTCATCTGCAATTTTTTCCCATAGCTCACGCCTGCGCATTACTATATAAATCAACGACGATGCAAGCGTTATATCAGGAGCTTTCATTTTTTCACGGTCTGCAAGTTTTCGGAGAGACTCTGACGCAAAGGGGCCGGAGTCTTTATTTTCCGTCAAAATCTTTAAAGCTGCTTCAATTCCGCGCAAATTAACGCCTCCGTGAATTACGAATCATCAATAACCTTACCAGCTGTAAGACCGACATCAAAGCCGCCGATATATAAGTCCATGCTGCTGCAGTCAATACTTTTTTTGCGCCCGATAATTCCTGCGAGTCTAACGTGTGAGTCTGCTCTAATAATTTCAATGCTCTCGAACTCGCGTTAATCTCCACCGGCAATGTAACAAGATGAAATATCAGAGTCCCCGTGAATAAAATTATCCCGATATTTACAAGTGTCATGCTGCCCATAATAAGCCCTATCATAAATAACGGTATTGAAGCACTTGACGCAAGATTTACGGCGGGAACTATTGAATTTCTGAATATCAACGGCGAATATGACTCTAAATGCTGAATCGCGTGCCCGACCTCGTGAGCTGCTACACCGATTGACGCTATACTCCGTGAATTATAAACGCTGTCGGAAAGATTTAGAGTCCTGTTGCGTGGGTCATAGTGATCCGTTAGAGATCCCGAAACGTGATTTATAGGCATATTTCCCATTCCGTAAAGAGTTAATAACATTCTTGCAACGTTGTCGGCTGTAACATTGCTGCGAGCCTGTACGCGGCTGAATTGATTAAATGTCGAACTCACACGCGACTGCGCCCACATCGATAATAATAAAGCCGGTATTACAATAATTATTGTCGGGTCAAGCCCATAGCCTAACATGTAAAAATTTTCCTCCTGATAAATTATTTGTGAAGTCAGTATAACATAAAGATTGGAATTTATTATTTGTGAAATGATTTAAATCTGGAGGCGGCACCCAGAATAGAACAGGGGTTAAATGATTTGCAGTCCTCTGCCTTACCGCTTGGCTATACCGCCTCAATCCGTGAAATATTTTAGAGACTGATTTATAATTAGTCAAGTTTTATTTGCGTTTCTCTTGACTCTTTCTGCCGATTTTCTTTGCTGCGTTGGCAATTTTTTCTTTCACGGCTGAAGTAATTTCGGGGACTCTTGAGTTTTTCTCAGTAATTACCGGACTCCTTCTCACAAAATCTCCGCTGCCGATTAAGACCGCTATAAAATTCAATGACGGTATATTTTCGCAGACAATTTTTATAATTGAGACTATCGGCGTTGACAATAAAGCACCCGGAATCCCCCATATCATTCCCCATAATAATAGTGAAAGCAATATTACAACGGGACTAACTCCGAGCCTGTCGCCCATTACTTTGGGTGTGATAATATTTCCGATCGTCAATTGAATCGTTGTGAGTGAAACAAGAACTAATACAGGCTTGAACAACCCCGGCGAAAATTGAATCACTGCCATAACAACCGGCGGAATCGTCGCAATAATTGAACCTACTGTCGGAATGAAATTTAACAAAAACGTCAAGACACCCCAGCCCGCAGCAAGTCTCACATCAAGAACGGTTAAGACAATCCACGCACAAACGCCCGTAACAAAGCTGATTAATGCAAGAGTCCCTAAATAACGGCTGACCTGTTCTGAAATAGTGCTTAAAATTTTCTGGACTCTCTCTGCATTGCGTCCAAAGGCTTTATTTATTTTTTCCTGCAAGTATGGAGCCTCTAACATCATGAACATCAAGAAAACCAGCGTCAATACAAATTTGCTTGATAGGGCGATAACTAATTCTGAAATATTTCTAGCGTTGTCCTGCAATAATCCCATCCAATTAAAATTTTTCACGGCTTCAGGAGGAATACTCAAAGTTTTTAGCAGATTGATGAACCATTCTATTAATTTATCTGAATAAGCGTCATAGACCCGCCCGAACTCGACAACCTGAACAGCAACAAATTTAAATCCTACGAGTCCCGCAATAGTGAGAGTCGCAAATACAAGCGTAATATTAAGCCACGGATTAAGCCTTAAAGTTTTGCCGATTTTTATGACAGGACGCAGAATTTGTAAAATAAACCATGCAATAACAAGCGGAATAAACATATTACTTGCGACATGCAGCACAACGCAAAGCACTACAGCCGAAATGAATCCCATCAGACTCTGAAATAATTTCATGAATAAATTTTCATCTCCCAATAAAAATTTTAAATATTATAGCGCAAAATAAAAAACTCCCGCCCGATTCGACTCAGGCAGGAGAATTTAATCAATGCTAAAAAATTTGCTTATTTCAGCTCGGAGAAATATTTAATTGTTCTTACCATCTGGGTTGTGTATGAATTTTCGTTGTCATACCAAGATACGACCTGAACGAGGGTTAAATCATCTCCGGCGGGCTTGCACTTTGTCTGTGTTGCGTCAAAGATTGAGCCTGCTGTGCTGTCAATAATATCGGAAGAAACGATCTGATCTGTGTTGTACTCGAATGACTCTGTTTCTTCTTTCTTCATTTGCTCGTTGACCTGCTCTTTTGTCCATGAGCCTTTGACAACTGCGTCAAGAATCGTTGTTGATCCTGTAGGAGTCGGGACTCTCTGTGCTGCTCCGTCAAGTTTGCCTGCTAATTCAGGAATAACGAGTCCGATAGCCTTTGCTGCACCGGTTGAGTTCGGGACGATGTTGCAGGCTGCTGCTCTTGCGCGGCGTAAATCACCTTTTCTGTGAGGGCCGTCAAGAATCATCTGGTCGCCTGTATAAGCGTGTACTGTTGTCATGAAGCCTGATACGATAGGAGCTAAATCGTTAAGAGCTTTTGCCATAGGTGCAAGGCAGTTAGTTGTGCATGATGCAGCAGAAATAATTGTGTCGCTGGCCTTGAGTGTCTTGTGGTTGACGTTATAGACAATTGTCGGTAAATCATTTCCTGCGGGTGCGGAGATAACTACTTTGCGTGCGCCTGCTGTGATATGGGCCTGTGCTTTTTCCTTTGACGCGTAGAATCCGGAGCACTCAAGAACTACATCGATTTTAAGCTCGCCCCATGGGAGTTCTTCTGCTTTGGGTTTTGCGTAAATAGTAATGTCTTTGCCGTCTACTGTGATTTTTCCGGCCTCGTCATCGGCGGTAATGCTATTTTTCTTGTAACTTCCGTGAGTCGTGTCATATTTAAGAAGGTGAGCAAGCATTGAGGGTTTTACAAGGTCATTGATAGCGACAACTTCGTATCCTTCTGCGTCGAACATCTGACGGAATGCAAGTCTTCCGATTCTGCCAAAGCCGTTAATTGCAACTCGTACAGCCATAATAAAAAATTTCCTCCTAAATAATATATAAATGAAATCGGGATTATTATACAACAAAATATACATGCATACACAAAAAAAAGACCCGGATTTGATTCCGGATCTAAAGATTGGAGTTTTTATGAGTACAAATACCTTTGACTTTATTATTGTAACAGACTTAACACTGATTGTGGAAGCTGATTTGCCTGTGCGAGCATTGATGTGCCGGACTGGTTGAGGATCTGAAGTTTTACGAACTCCATCATTTCCTGCGCCATGTCTGCGTCTCTGATTCTGGACTCTGCTGCGCTCAAGTTCGTCATTGTTGTTGTCAAGTTCTCGCTTGTGTAGTCAAGTGCGTTCTGATATGCACCGATTTTAGCGCGCTGGCTCGATACCATGATGATTGCGTGATCGATGATTCCGATAGCCTTTGTTGCTGTCTCACGTGTTGCAACGTTTACTTTCGTGATTCCGAGTGAAGCTGCTGACATGTTGCCGATGTCGATTGCAATATCTTCGCCCTCATTTGCGCCGATCTGGAAAACTGTAGAGCTGTCGACGATGTGAACTGTTGCTTCATAGCCTCTGCTTTGAGGAGTAAGAATGAAGTTTCTTTCTGCCTCGCTCCATGTTGCTTGAACGCCGGCCATAGCGTCAAATTCGATGTCAACGTTTTCATGCAAGATTCCGATTAAGTGATTATCAGAAACTTTTACATTTGTTGCAATGGGCGTACCTGTGTGAGCGTCATAAATTGATGCTTGGAAGGCTGCAACGGAGCTGTCCTTTACGACGTTGAATGCAAGAGTGTTAATTAAATCTTCGTCGCCGCTGAACGTCAAATCACCTGCAGGCCCCGCAAGCAATGACCTGAATATAAACGTGCCGGGTACTGTTTCGAGACCCTGCGCGGGCATGTCGACTCCCTGAGTTTTTTCTACAAATGTGCAGAAATAATCAGAGTATGCGCCGTCTACATATTGAGATTGGCCGAGATCGTTTGCAATTGCGCTGTTGAATTTCGCGCGGACTTCATTAAGCGTATCAGTTGCATAAAGGGTAACGCTTGCTTTCTTGCCGTCTCCCTGCGTGATAGTGATAGTCTGAGGATTATCAAGCATGAATACGCCGGAAGTGTTCCAGAATGTATTTAAATCACGGAGCTTTGTATCTCCTGTTGCTGTCTTGCCGATGTAAGCTGCTGTAAATTTCGAGAGAACGTCGCCGTTCTGAATCACACTTGCTGCATCAAATTTACTGTCGGTTGTAACGATAACATCGCCGTCATAAATAGTTCCTCTCTGGCTGTCGAGATAATAATTACGGAAATGTAAATCTTTTTCCTGACACGCTGCAGAGTTCAAATTATATGATATTGTTCTGTCAGGATTCGGGTTAGCCGGATCTGTATCGCCGAAAACGCTTACTCCCGCTGTATTATCTGCCCAGTTGTAAGGCCAGTCGGGATCCTGAGTCGCGGCAATATTTACAGCCATATCAGCAGCAGTAGTCGTTGTAGCACCGTTGAAGCCTCTTACATTGAGAACAAATTTATTTCCTCTCTGCATAACCGCGAGATCGTCAGCACTTGTTACACCAGAACCGAATGACATCGTAAAAGCACCTTCTACAGCTGCGCCGTTTGCGTCTTTAGCGTCAACAAGTTTAGAAAGGTCAACAGTTGGCGGAGTTGTACCGTCATATTTCAGGATAATATTTTCCATTACGGCACTGTTTACTGTTCCGTCGAGTCCTAAAATATTTGACTGTGCTTTAAGAGTAATGCTGTCCTCGCTCGTAGAAGTAATTTCAAATAAAATGCTTGCGTTGTTAATATCTGCTGTTGCTGAAGGAGTAGTTGTGAAGTAATTATTAACATCGTCAAGAGCTACAGGGTTGTCGCTTGTATTGCCGAAGCCGTAGAATGATGAAATAGTAGCAGTTGCTGCTGTGGGTGCTGTTGTATCTGCTGTTACTTCAAAATTTGCTGCGGGTAAATTATCGACTGCAACTTTTACAATTCCGTCATTGCTGTTTGTCTCTACGTTTGTAATGACGTTCGGGTGCTTGATTGTCATGATTGCTGACTTCTGCACTTGTCCTTGTCCTGTCTGGTTAGGATCGACTGTAACTTTAATTTTATAGTTGCCCTCAAAAGATTTTTTCTGTCCGAACTGGTCAATCTCTCTGAGTGAACCGCGAACGAATGCTTTAACGCTCAAATTGCTTGATGATGTAATACCTGCCGAGCTGCCGTCAAGTAATCTCTTCTTGTTGAACTGTGTAGTAGTTGCGACTCTGTTAATCTGGTCGACAAGCTGATCGATTTCAAGCTGTATATAACTTCTGTCTTGTGATGTCAATGTATCGTTTGAAGCCTGAACAGAAAGCTCGCGCATTCTCTGAAGCATTGAGTTAGTCTCGCCGAGTGCACCTTCTGCGACCTGAAGCATTGACGTAGCGTCCTGAGTGTTTCTGATTGCGATATTGAGTCCGTTAATCTGTGAACGCATTTTTTCACTGATTGCGAATCCTGCTGCGTCATCTGCTGCCGAGTTAATTCTCAAACCTGTTGAGAGCTTCTGAATTGATTTCTCCATAGCTGTATTCGTCGCGCTTAACGAGTTATACGCTGTGAGTGCCGGTATGTTGTGATAAATCCTCATTGTATATTAGCCTCCTGCAAACGGTTTTAGCCGTCTCTCAAAATTTATTTATAAATTCGTTGTGCTACAGTCCTTTGTATTTTATCAGGCGTCCCTGCCCTCACACGTTATTTATCGGTGCTGAATGTTCAAACTTTAATTTGCGAGAAAAAAATCCCCTGCCGTTGATGACAGAGGAAAAAATTTTTATTTCATGATTAATTTATTCCGGCTCGAACATGTCTTTACCTACACCGCAAGGGGGGCAGGTCCAATCGTCGGGCAGATCTTCAAACGCTGTTCCGGGTGCTATTCCGTTATCAGGGTCGCCGACTGCTGGATCATAAACGTAACCGCATACTGTGCAAACGTATTTTTTCATTTGTAATAACCTCCCTCTATAACTTGCGATAATTATAACATAATGAATACTTGAAAAATTTATTAGCTGTTCACTTTATGACGTGTAAAAAATATTTATGTTGTGAGCAACAGTAATAGATGATGACGCACAACCGGCCCAATCTGTAAAAATTTGCTATTATAATAATTCACTAGAGCGCATTGACAAAAATTTTTATGTATCAAATGTAATTGAATAGCTGTAAAAACTTTTGCATATTCGCGCAAGAAATTATTTCAGACGGGAGCGGCTGATAATGCACAAGCGGGTCGGCTGTAAAATATTTTTTCGCATTTATAGATTCTTCTGCGTGATTAATGAAGTCGCACGTGGAAAAAGTTTTTGTGAGTCATAATTTATAGCACAGAAATTAACGCATTCGAGAAAAATTTTATATCGCTCTAAAATGTGCAGATTCTTACGCCCGGCATAATTTGTCGCACGTGGGGAAAAAAGTTTTTGTGATTCATAATTTATTGTACAGAAATTAGCGCATTCGAGAAAAAATTTTATATCACTCTAAAATGTATAGATTCTTACGCCCGGCATAATTCGCCACACGTGGGGGAAAAAGTTTTTTGTGATTCATAATTTATTGTACAGAAATTAGCGCATTCGAGAAAAAATTTTATATCACTCTAAAATGTGCAGATTCTTACGCCCGGCATAATTTGTCGCACGTGGGGAAAAAAGTTTTTTTGTGAGTCATAATTTATCGCGTTAAGAAAAAATTTTTATTCATGAACATTTGCGTACACTAAAAAATTTGCGAGTTTTTGTAGTTGTAAATGTAGTTGCAAAAATAAAGCAGCTCCCATAAAATTTTGAGAACTGCTCGACAACCATTTTAATACAAATCAGCCGTTAAAGCTAGAAAAATTTTTCCCAGTAACCAACTACAAAAATTATCAGCATTATAACCGGCACTACATATGTTAAATATCCGCGCAAAAATTTCGGGAACTTGAGTCCGTCGCCTGAGTCAACTTCTTTAATGAAATTGTCCCAGCCCCAGCCATATCGAGTCACGCAGAATAATAAATAAATCGTCGTCCCAATCGGCAAAATATTATTACTCAATATAAAATCTTCAAGGTCTAACACGTTTGAACCCGCTCCCAAAGGCTGGAATCCTGACCAAATATTAAACCCGAACGCACACGGCAGAGACAAAATAAATATTCCTACGCACGTAATTATTGAAGCAGGGACTCTCTTCATATTAAATTTGTCCATGAAGCACGCAATTATATTTTCAAAGACTGCAATTACTGTCGATAAAGCAGCAAAGCTCATGAACAAGAAAAATAACGTTCCCCAGATTCGACCGTTCGGCATTGAGTTAAACATGTTCGGAAGTGTTACAAATATTAAGCCCGGCCCCGCACCCGGATTTATTCCATATGCAAAGCAAGCTGGAAAAATTATTAATCCTGCTGTCAACGCTACAAAAGTGTCAAGGCAGGTGATAATTAAACTCTCGCCCATTAAAGATTTTTCTTTGCTGATGTAACTTCCGAAAATTGCCATGCTCCCGACTCCGAGTCCCAGCGTAAAAAATGCCTGTCCTAATGCTGCATAAACACTCGTCCAGAATCCTTTTGCTGTGAGATTCTCAAAGCTAGGTTTCAAATAAAAGCTCAATCCCTTATCAGATCCCGGCAAAGTTACAGATCTTACTGCAAGCGCAACCATGATAATTAACAAACCGCACATCATAATTTTTGTAACACGCTCGACTCCGTTTCTCAGACCTGCACAACAAACTATAAAGCCTATCGATACAGCAACATAGAGCCATAATGCACTGCGTTCAGGATTTGACACGAGACCGCCGAAAACTGCTCCGACCTCATCGGGGGTAATGCCTTCAAGAATACCAGCCCCCGCATAAACTGTATAAGCAATCATCCAGCCGGCTACTACTGTGTAATACATCATTAATAATATACAGCCGAACCAGCCCGCATAACCCCATAATGACCAAATTTTATTTTTCGGTGCTAAGACTTCAAATGATTGACTCACACTTTTTTGCGACGCACGGCCTACAGCAAATTCCATTACGAGAATCGGCAGAGCAAGAAATAACAGAAAGAATATATAAATCAGTACAAATGCTGCCCCGCCGTATTGACCCGTAATAAATGGAAATCTCCAAACGTTGCCGAGTCCTATCGCACAACCGGCCGACAAAAATATAAATCCTAATCTGCTCCCTAAAGTTTCACGCGTATTTAAATCCTGCATTGATAATTTCTCCCATGAACTAAATTATTTTGCGAAAGTCTGATAATAGCCGACTCCTAGAATAATAAGCATGATAACCGGCACTATATATGTAAAATAGCCTCGTAAGTAATTCGGGAATTTAAGGCCTTTGCCCTCGTCTGCCTCTTTTATGAAGTTATCCCAGCCCCAGCCGTAACGACTCACGCAGAAGAGCAAATAAATAATTGATCCGATCGGCAATAAATTATTACTCACAATAAAATCTTCAAGATCGAGGACTCCTGTACCTGCTCCGAGCGGTTGAATATCTTTCCATAAATTAAAGCCTAATGCACAGGGAATCGAGAACACAAAAATTAATAGAGCCATTACAATTGTTGATTTCTGCCTCGACCAGTTCAATTTATCCATGAAGCACGCTACAATATTTTCAAAGACTGCAATAACTGTAGAAAGCGCAGCAAAGCTCATGAACAAGAAAAATAATGTTCCCCAGATTTGACCGTTCGGCATTGAGTTAAACATATTCGGAAGTGTAACAAAAATTAAACCTGGGCCCGCGCCGGGGTTGATTCCATAAGCAAAGCAAGCCGGGAAAATTATTAATCCTGCTGTCAGTGCTACAAACGTATCAAGACCGGTAACTATTAAACTTTCACCGAATAAAGATCTATCTTTCTCGATGTAGCTTCCGAAAATCGCCATTGATCCAATACCTAGACTCAACGTGAAAAACGCTTGGCCTAATGCAGCATATAAAGTCGTGCCTAAACCTGACGAAATTAATTTATTGAAATCGGGCTTGAGGTAAAATTCGAGTCCTTTATCAGCTCCCGGCAAAGTTACAGATCTTACAGCAAGAGTAATCATGATTAAGAGCAAACCGCACATCATAATTTTTGTAACGCGCTCGACTCCTCTTTGAAGTCCTGAGAAGCAAACAACTGCACCGATAAAGACTGCTAGAGTCATCCAGCCTACCATTTGAGTCGGTGATTCAAGAAATTTGCCGAAAAATTGTCCTACTGCGTCAGTGTTCAATCCCGCAAAAGTTCCCGCAGCTGAATTATAAGTGTATGCCAGCATCCAGCCCGTTATTGTCGTGTAGAACATCATCAATAAACAATTTCCTATCCATGCAGCATAACCCCATAACGACCAGACTTTATGTTCAGGACAAAGAACTTCAAATGATCGCGAAGGACTTAATCTCGACGCGCGCCCTACAGAAAATTCCATTACCATAATGGGCATTGCAAGAAACAGCAGAAACGCTACATAGATAAGAACGAAAGCTGCCCCGCCGTATTGACCTGTAATAAACGGGAATCTCCAAACATTACCGAGTCCAATTGCACAGCCTGCTGACAAGAAAATAAATCCGAGTCTGCTGCCAAATGTCTCTCTCTCTTTTGCTGCCAATTTAATAGCCTCCTATAAAAATTTTCTGACATTATATAAATGTGTATTATATCAGCATGAGAAAACTTTATATTTGCATAAAAGCGATATTTATTATAAAATAGCCGTTGTGTTGCCGGGCTGGTGGAATGGTAGACACACGGGACTTAAAATCCCGAGGGCGTAAAGTCCGTGAGGGTTCAAATCCCTCGTCCGGCACCATTCGTTAAAGCCAAATCGCGGGGTGGAGCAGTCTGGAAGCTCGTCGGGCTCATAACCCGAAGGTCAAAGGTTCAAATCCTTTCCCCGCCACCAATTTTTTTAGGCGGTATAGCTCAGTTGGCTAGAGCACGCGGTTCATACCCGCGTTGTCCCCGGTTCGAATCCAGGTGCCGCCACTCACAAAATTTTAAGCCGTCATTAAAACATTTACACGTGAAAAATTGCTTATCCCTTGCGCGTTGAATCTGTAATATAATTTGTTAAATCATAATTATTTTTACGTGAAGGGAGACGAATAAATGAAGCGAAATTTTACAGTATGTCTGCTGATTCTTTTGTTTGCTGCACCTGTTCTCGCTCTTGATTCTAATGCGCTGCCGGACAAAGCGACTCTTTCAGCTAATAGAATGAGATTCGACGCTTACACGGGTGATTTTCTTGCGGACGGGAATGTTACAATCAACGCGGGAGATTTCAACGTCAAAGCACCTACAGCAACAGGCAACACAGGTCGCAAAGAAGTAAATTTTGACAAGGGCATAACAGCAGCAGGCAGGTGGAACGCAGCAAAAATTGACTTGAACGCCGGGAAATTATTACTCACATTCGCGGAAATTCCTACGTGCAAATTTCTTAACGGAGTCAAAGGCGGTTACGGTTCTATGCACATTGACGCAGATAGATTGACTCTGACAGGTTTAGGCGGAATATCTGACCCTACAGCAACGGACAGGCAGACAAAATTTTGGCTCACTAAAGTTAGAAATCTTGAGGACAGATCTAAAGGTTTCTCGTTCGGTGCTGAGACAGTAGAGGGCATAATCAGAAACGGTGATTTATTCGAGATGACAGCGAAAAAAGGCGTGTGGATTCGCGGCAAACCTAAAGCAAGAGGCGACGCAGTGAATCTTAAAGGAGACAGCGCAGTTTATTCGCTCACACGAGGAAGTGTCGTCGTAAGCGGCCACGTTGTAGCAGTTCAGGGAGGGAGGACTCTAAAATCTGACTCAATCGTTTATTTTCCCGATCAAAATAGAGTCGAGGCTCTCGGAGGCATAACACGACAGCGCGATGGAGGAGTCAGCACTGACCGCGCAGAAATTACTATAGATTTGACTCGTGAACGCAGAAATAACCCGCCAGCACCTAAGCCAGATAATAATAAACCTCAGCCGCAAAGGAGAACACGCAGAAAATGACAGGTCTAACAGCTTCAGATTTGCGAAAAAGTTATAATAATCGTCTTGTAGTCGGAGGAGTCAGCATTAACGTTAACCCCGGTGAAGTTGTCGGGCTCTTAGGGCCTAACGGTGCGGGAAAAACTACTTCATTCTATATGATTGTAGGATTAATAAGGCCGGACTCTGGAACTGTCATGATCGATGATACAGAAGTTACGAGTCTTCCCGTTTTTATGCGTGCACGTGCTGGAATCGGATATTTACCGCAGGAAGCATCAATTTTTAGAAATCTCACAGTCCGCGAAAATATTAATCTCGTATGGGAAGAAACCGGCAAGCGCAAACAGTCCAAAGAATTAACAGATGAGCTGCTCGAACAATTTAAGATAACTCACATTGCAGACACTAACGGCTATGCTTTGTCAGGAGGAGAACGCCGGCGAGTCGAAATCGCAAGAGCTTTGACACTTAAGCCGAAATTTATTTTGCTCGATGAACCTTTTAGCGGAATAGACCCTATTGCAGTAGCTGATATTCAATCAATGATTCACGAGTTAAAAGCGCAGGGCTACGGGATATTAATAACAGATCACAACGTAAGAGAAACGCTTTCAATTACTGACAGGACATATTTAATTCACGACGGGACAATATTTTTAGCGGGATCTCCTGAAGAAGTCGCCGGAAATGAACTCGCGCGAAAATTCTATCTCGGTGAAAATTTTGAGTGGGAAGGAGCGCACAAATCTTAAATGCAATACAGAACAGAACATGACACAATGGGAGAAATCAGAGTCCCCGCCGATAAATACTGGGGAGCACAGACAGAAAGAAGCCGTCAGAATTTCCAAATAGGTGTAGGACTTGAAACAATGCCCAGTGAAATAATAAATGCGTTTGCGTACTTAAAGAAGGCTTGTGCGATCGCGAATAATATTTTACTGCCGGAAAAAATGACTCCTGAAAAATTGCAGTTTATTTCGCTCGTAACTGATGAAATTATTGCCGGCAAATTGGACTCTCATTTTCCTTTAGTTGTATGGCAGACAGGTTCAGGCACTCAGTCAAACATGAATGTAAATGAAGTAATTGCTAATCGGGGCAACGAATTAAGCGCGAAAAAATTATTACACCCTAATGATGACGTAAATATGTCGCAGTCCTCAAATGATACTTTTCCAGCAGCTATGTATATCGCCGGAGTCTTGTCGGTCGAGAAAAAATTAATTCCTGCCGTAAATGAATTAATCGCAACTTTCAAGCGTTTAGAGTCAGAAAATATTGACATAATCAAGACGGGCCGGACTCACTTGCAGGACGCTGCACCGATAAGATTTTCGCAGGAGATTTCGGGCTGGCGTAACAGTTTAGAATGTGCGTTAGAATACTTGAATGAATCGCAAAAATTTTTGTCTCGTCTTGCAATCGGCGGAACAGCTGTCGGGACTGGCTTAAATGCTCCGAAAAATTTTGATGTCGAAGTAACGCGCGCTCTTACAAGTTTAACGGGAATTAGATTCACTCCTGCACAAAATAAATTTCATGCTCTCACGTCGAAAAGTGAAATAGTTTTTGCTCATGGTGCAGTAAAATCACTTGCCGCCGACATGATGAAAATAGCTAATGATGTGAGATTTCTTGCGTCGGGGCCCCGCTGCGGTTATGGAGAAATTTTTATCCCCGAAAATGAGCCGGGAAGCTCAATAATGCCCGGAAAAGTTAATCCGACTCAGTGCGAACAGGTTACAATGATAGCTGCTCAAATAATGGGCAATGATTCAACAATAGGATTTGCGGCGAGTCAGGGAAATTTTGAATTAAATGTATTTATGCCGGTATGCGCTTATAATTTTTTGCAGTCAGTGAGAATATTAAGCGAGTCAATAAATTCATTCAACAAAAATTGCGCGTCAGGAATCAAGGCCAACCGAGACAAAATGCGTGAAAATCTTGACAAATCCCTCATGCTTGTTACATCACTAAATCCCGTAATAGGCTACGAGAACGCCGCAAAAGTCGCAAAATTAGCTCATAGTAAAAATATTTCACTCAAGGAAGCATGTACAGAGCTTGATTTATTGAGTCCTGAAAAATTTAAGGAGGTCGTCAATCCTGAAAAAATGGTCTAACAATAGAGATAAAGAATCTCTCACGCTCGAAATTTCTGCACTGTCAAGCGAAGGAGCCGGAATCGCACGAACTGACAGAGGCGTTATATTTGTTCATGGAGCTTTACCAGGTGAAATTGTCAATGCTGAGATTGTAGCGAGAAAAAAAGATTTCAGCGTCGCCGATACACTTTCGATTATAGAAGCGAGTCAAAATAGGATAATTCCCAAATGCAAATATTACGGCAGGTGCGGAGGGTGCCAATTACAACACGCAGATTACAGCCTGCAATTAATGCTCAAGGCCGGATTAGTGCGCGATGCAATGACAAGAATCGGAGGTTTTGACTCGAAAAATTTTGCTGATTTAACATGTGAAGAGTCGCCGTCGTCATGGAATTATCGCAATAAAGCAGCTTTCCCAGTTCAGGATTTGCGCGGAAAAATTATAACGGGCTTCTACAGGGCAGGGACTCACAGGCTTGAATTGATTCGTCAATGTCCCGTGAATGCAAAGCGTTTGAATGAAATCTACGGCAAAATTTTAGACTCGCTTGACACGACAAAATATCCTTTTGACGGTTATAATGAGCTTAACGGCTCCGGAAAATTGCGGCACATAATAGCACGTACAGGAATTAACACGGGCGAGAGTCTTTTATCGTTCGTAATCAACGGCAAATTGTCAGCAAAAAGCGTGAAAGCTCTTGTATCACTGGGCAATCAAGCGAGGCCGGACACTTTGACAATGAATCATAATTCAAAACCGGGCAATGTCATATTAGGGACTTACACGGAAAATTTGACGGGGTCGGGCTTAATTTGCGAGACTCTCGGAAAATATAAATTATTCTTTGACACAGCGTCATTCTTTCAGGTCAACACCGGCCAGGCAGAGAAATTATTTAGTTATGTGAGCTCACTTGCAGGAGATTCAAAAAATTTGCTCGAACTCTACAGCGGCACAGGATCATTAACCTGCTATCTTGCAGAGAACGCGAAGAATTTAACAACTGTCGAAGAATGGCGCGGAGCTGTGAAAATGGCCGTAAAAAATTTGCATGCTAATAATTTCGATAATGTTCAAGCACTTTGCGGGCGTGCAGAAGAAATTATAAGTGAATTACGTGACTCTTATGATTCAGTAGTGTTAGATCCTCCCCGTGATGGCTGCGAAAGACGCGTGATTGAGGCTATAAATGATTTCGGAGTCAGAAAAATTATTTATGTCTCGTGCAACCCGGCGACTTTGGCGAGGGACTGCAAGATTTTAGCGTCTCATGATTATAGGCTCGTGAGTATAAAAGCGTTTGACATGTTTCCTCAGACGGCACACGTTGAAAGCGTCGCAGTTATGGAGAAATGATAAAAATTTTTTGCTGCGACCAACGAGAGTAGCTATCGCCCCGCACCGGTGCAAAAAAAAGGTTTTAAGCCTTTGACTTTGCTTTATTATTATTATGACAGGGAGAAATATAACATGTACGCGCAAAAAAGTAATATAAATACGATGTTAAACGGTGAGAAGCAATTTATAATCCCGATTTATCAGAGATTTTACAGCTGGGATATTGAGCAGTGCAGGCAGTTATATAATGATATTGTCTCAATGCAGAAAAACGGGAGAAAAGCTCATTTCATCGGCTCTATTGTAAATGTTGTTGAACATGCATCGGCAACGGGCGTTGAAAAATTTTTAATTATCGACGGACAACAGCGAATCACTACAATTTTATTATTGCTGACTGCCCTTCGCGATTATGCCGAAA
This sequence comes from Synergistaceae bacterium, assembly GCA_017443945.1. Classification (NCBI taxonomy): domain Bacteria; kingdom Thermotogati; phylum Synergistota; class Synergistia; order Synergistales; family Synergistaceae; species Synergistaceae bacterium. The sequence goes on along the minus strand of JAFSXS010000052.1, from coordinate 20,638 downwards.
AAACGCAGGATAATAATATTAATACACGTCGTATTGACAATACATTTCTGAAAAATGAATATGTTGACGGTTACGAGCGTTATAAATTGCTGTTGACTGACTCAGACCGCGAAATTTTTATTAGTCTCGTTGAGCATAAGCCCATAAATAATGGCACTAAATCAAGACTGCTGGAGAATTATAAATTTTTTGCCGACAAAATTAATGATAAAGTCTTGCAGCCATTAGAAATATACGAGTCTATAGGTAAACTCCAAATTGTAAATATAACTCTCGACCGTTCAGACGATGACGCGCAGGCAATTTTTGAGAGTTTGAACTCAACCGGCAAAGAATTATCAGAGTCTGACTTAATACGAAATTATTTGCTGATGGGACTTGATTCAGACGAGCAGACGTATATTTATGAACATTCATGGAGACCAATGGAAAAACTTTTTGGTATCGCTAGTATGGATGATTTCTTTCGCGATTATATAACTATGAAACTTGCCCGGATACCCAACAAGAACCGCACTTACGAAGAATTTAAACATTACAGCATAAATTCAGAATTTGCATCAGCCCGCGATTTATGCGCCGATTTATATAAATATGCCGTCTATTACACTGATATAATTTTCATGAGGAGCACTGACTCAGAAATTAAATATCTCTATGAGGACATTAACGAGCTTAGAATGAGCATATCTTATCCGTTTTTGCTCAGAGTCCGTGATGATTACGAGAAAAAAATTATCAGTGATTCAGAATTTAAACAAGTTTTGAGGCTCTGTATTAGTTATGTCTTCCGCCGAAGTATATGCGATTTCCCGACAAATTCATTGAATAAAACTTTTGCGACTTTGAGAAATGCAATAAAACCCGATGATTATGTAAACTCTATCAAAGCATTTTTTCTCATGTGCAGCGGTTATCGTGAATTTCCTGATGATGATAAATTTATTGCTGCGTTTGTGAATCGTGATATTTATACAATGCAGACTCATAAATTTATATTGAGCCGACTCGAAAATTTTGATAATAAAGCTCCCATAAACATGGCAAATTATACTATTGAGCACATAATGCCGCAGACTTTGACTCAGGAATGGCAAAAAATGCTCGGTGATAACTGGCGCGAAATTCAGAAAAAATATTTGCACACGATCGGAAATTTGACTCTGACTGCTTATAATTCTGAAATGAGTAACAGCTCATTCACTGAAAAAATGAATATAACAGGCGGATTTAAGCAAAGTGCTTTACGTCTTAATTCTGATATTATAGCTTTAACGGAATGGAACGAGCAAAATATTATTAACCGCGCGAATTTATTAGCGTCTAAGGCAGTCAAAATATGGGAATTTCCTAGCATGACACCTGAAGAACTCGCTAAATATCAGGGGCAGGAAGAGCGTTACAGCATGGCAAGTTACAGTACTAATGCTCACACGATGGAATTATTTAATTTGCTGGACTCGCGCATTCAAAATATTTCGTCATATGTAAGGCGTGAATTCAAGAAATTATATATTGCTTATAAGCTCGATACAAATTTTGCTGATGTCTTCTTTCAGAGTCAGAGGCTTAGAATCGCTATTAACATGAAATTTGCAGACATAAACGACCCTGAAGGCATTTGCAAAGATACAACAGGACAAAGAAAGTGGGGAAACGGCGATGTTGAAATTTATATGGAAAAACTATCTGATATTGATAATGTCATGTATATTATTATGCAGTCATATAATTATCAGCAGGACTAACGCGAAGGAGTCAATCATGCCCATAAAAATAGAGTCACTCAAGACAGAAAGATTTGCGTTAAAATTTTTCAGGTTCGGCAATAAAGCGAGTCAAAATAAGTTCGTGATAATTCCCGGTATGAGCTTAAAAAGTGTAATGAATTACGCTGATTCAGTCGCAGAAGCATATAAAATTTTTTCGCGCGATTATGAAGTATTCTTGTTCGATGTCCGCGATGATTTACCGGAAAATTATAATATCTCAAATTTAGCGCAGGACTTGGCCGACTCTCTTGACTCGCTAGGGATAAAGAATGCTGACATTTTAGGCGTGTCAATGGGCGGAATGATTGCGCAGTCTTTAGCTGTGAATCGGCCGGATTTGACTCGAAAAATTGTATTAGGCTCTACTCTCTCACGTGCAAAGCCTAGAACAGTAAAATTTTGGAATGATTTATTGACTCTTGCCCGCGAGAAAAATATTAACGCCGTAAATCTAGCATTCTCCGAAAATGTTTATACGCCGGAATTTTTCGCAAAATATCGTGATGCAATTCTTGACGCAAATAAAAATTTGAGCGACTCAGAGCTTGAAAGATTTATAATTCTTACTAAAGCAGTTAGAGACTTTGATATTTATGACCAGCTAGACAAGATAAAATCTCCCGTTCTTGTAATCGGTGCTGAACTTGATAAAATTTTCGGGGCTGATTATTCACGTGAGACAGCAAATAAAATCGGTGCTCAATTATATATTTACGAGAATTACGGCCATGCAGCTTATGACGAGGCACCCGACTATAAAGAACGAATCATGAAATTTTTTCAGGAGTGATACTCAATGAACGCTAGACTCGAAAAATTACGCGCTTTAATGCATGAAAGAAAATTAGACTCCTTTGTCTTAATAGTAGATGAACGCGCAAATTCAGAAAGTTGTCATTATATTTCAGGTTTTCGCGGGAGTTCGGCCGGACTGATAATAACTCACAACGACGCAATATTAATCACCGACGGACGCTATACGACACAGGCAAAATTGCAGAGTAATTATAATATCATCATTCAATCAAAAATTTCTGTCTATGAATACATTGCAAACGCCGTAAAAGATTCTGACTGGGTTAATGTAGGTTTCGAGGCAGAAAAAATTTCTCACGCCGATTACATAAAATATTTTGTTCCCGTAAAAGCTAACTGGGTTGACTCGTCGGACTTAATATTGACTCTAAGACGCTGCAAAGACTCTCAAGAAATCGAGTACATCAAACAAGCTGCGAAAATCGGCCGTCAAGCTCTTGCAAACGTTTTAAAGCAAACCCGCCCCGGAATGACTGAAATAGAATTTGATATAAAGCTCAACGAACAAATTAAATTATTAGGCGCAGAAAAAGGCTGGGCACACGATGATTTTATTGTCGCTTCAGGTGAAAGAACGGCGATGTGTCATGCTCCGGCAACTGATAAAAAATTTGCTGAAGGCGATATTGTTACAGTCGATTACGGCGCAATGGTGAACGGCTATATGAGTGATATTACAAGAAATTTTGCATTGACTCATTTAAGCGACAAGGCACGAGAAATAAATAATATTTTGTTAGACGCTCATAATCAGGCAGCAAAAGCACTTCGTCCGGGCGTATCAGGTTTTGACGTTGATTTAATTGCGCGTAAAGTTATAGAGAATGCAGGCTACGGGAAAAATTTTTTGCATGGACTTGGTCATGGGCTGGGCTTGGAAGTTCACGAGTCGCCGAGATTGTCGCGTACCTCAAAGGACATTTTACGAGCCGGTGATGTCGTTACAATTGAGCCGGGAATTTACATAGAAGGCTGGGGCGGCCTGCGAATTGAAGACGACTATTTAATCACTGAAGACGGCTGCGAATGTCTGACTATTAACGATAATCAAAGTATTGAGGTGATATAATCATGAGGATTCAAGCAATAAATTTACTCTCAAACTTTAACACGTTAAGGCAAAATAAAAGTGTCCTGCCTCAAGTTAATTTGCAGAAAAATAATGACTCTGTGAGATTGTCCGAGTCAGGGCTGCAGAAATCGCAAGGCACTAACAAAGCAGAAAATATCGTGAAATATGACCCGGCCACTAAGAAAATGGACGAGGCCATGAAGAAAGCGCAGAATATTCTCGAAAAAATGCATGATTTAGCTACACTTGCACAAGATAAAAGTCTCGACGATCTTGATAGAGTCGAAATTCAGATTGAACTTGCTGATTTAAATGATAATTTGTTCATGATACCGGGAAATTTAAGAATGTCGCAAAATCTTTCACGCGAACAGACCGAAAACTGGCAGGACTCGCAAATGTCTAGCATTCTTGAACGCATGAGAACTCGAATCAGCAGCGGCGAAAAATGGAACGTTCGGGAAGTCTGGCAGCCTAATATGGAAGTAAGAGTCAAACATGACGAAAACGGCGCAGAATTTTACGAGATAAGCTCCCCCGGCTGGTACACTGTAAGCGATGACGTAAAAATAAAATCGCAGTCAACTTTAACGAGCGAAATCGTGCAGACAGACAAGAGCGTCCCTACAGTTAGAGAGAGACTCGAAAATTTAACGCAATATTTAGTGATGGACTCAGAATCGGCCGAAAAAAGCTCGCAATTAATACAGCAGCAAATTAATAAAATTCAGGAATGGCGCGACGAATTGCCGCAAAAAATTTCAGAAGCTGCCGGAGATACGGATAAAATTGACTCGATTTTGATGGAAGCGTTTAATTTCCTTGACGAACTTGCAAGACCAGCAAATATAATAGTTCCTTCACTGAATGCACCTAATGAACCGAGTTATTTTTTACACGGCGGTGAAGTCTATGACAGAATCCAGAATCAAGGAGTAATCGCGCTCAATGAAGACGGAGAAAGAATCCCGATTCCTAATTATGAAATCTCGCAAAGTGAAGAGACTCAGCCGGAATTATTCGCAAAAGTTGAGAGTCTTTCAGGCCGAACGCTCAAGAATATTAACACAGGGAGCAATATAATTTATGTTAACGGCTTAAAATAACTAGCAGTCAACAAATTTTACAGGATTCCCGCAGGCATTAACAAATTTCATGAAATCCTGATAACTAAGCCAAACAGTCGCAGTATTTATATTCGGGTGAAAACCTAAAAGCGGCTGATTTCTTATGCTTGAGTCAATGATTAATTCTACGTCATTATTTATATTATTTATCAGCCCGAACGGAGACACGGAACCTTTTGTGAGTCCTAAATGTTTATATAATCTTTCTTCAGAGCCAAAGCTCAAACGCGAGCAAATAATTTGTTCACGCAATTTTTTGAGGTCAGTTTGTTTCTCGCCGTCATGGATCACTAAAAAATGTCTCTTCCCGTTAGCGTCGCGCAAAAATAAATTTACTGGAATCATTCCGCGTTTGTTCAGGCCAAGTTTTATAATTGCCTCGATTGTAAAGACTGCTTCATGTTCTTCGAGTTCGTAATTAATGCCAAGCTCGTTTAATTTATTCAAGACTTCCTGCAAGATTATAGCCTCCCTAAAATTTATATATATTATAACCGCAAAAAAAATCCCCCTCGCGTTAACAAGGGGGAAAAGCAAAATAAATTATTTCTTCCTGAATATCATAGTGCCGCACAAAACGAGTAAAACAACTCCTGCAAAGCTGATGTTACATCCCCCTGCGCTCAGTGTGCCGTTTTCGTCAGTGTTCCCGCTTTGTGATGCTGTTATACTCTGACCGTTATTAATATCATCGTCATTTGCAATAATATTAATTTCTCTGGTCGTGAGTTCGAGACTTCCTGCGAGAGCCTTTGCATAAATTGTAAATTCTCCCGTTACAAGCTCACTCGGCAAAACGAAAGACTCATCATCAGAAATTACTATATCGCTTGAAATTTCTTCAGAGTCAATAAAGATTTTCACGTCAGATACTTCTGCAGCAACGCCGGAACTATTGACCCATTCGCCTATTTTGAACGTTAAAGCCTTATCGGGTTCGACAGTGATAGATCCTTCTATGTCTTCATCATCGCTGACTAGATATAAATGAGTCTGAATGCTGCCTGAATTGCCGGTGATGTCTTCGTTTGCTTCAAGTTCGACGACCGGGCGGTTTTCTCCATAGCTACCGGAATTAGACTCGCTTTCGTCTTTATTGCTTGAGGTCGTATTATTGCTGCCTCCTGCATTATTCTTGATTACGAGTTCAAATTCTTTTGTGTCGCTGCCTGCGTCATTCGTTGCAGTTATCGAGAATGTATAAGTGCCTGCCTTCCTAGGTGTACCTGACAAAATGCCCGTTTTTTTGTTGAGCTTGAGTCCTGAAGGAAGAGTCCCGTTCTTAGTCCATTTTATCGGGCTTGATCCTGATGTTGTAATCGTAGTCTCGTAATAAGTCTTCACAGTTCCATCGGGTAAGCTCGTAATATCAATAGAAGGCGGGTCGCCAGGGTTAATCTCAAGCGTAAATTCTTTCGAGTCAGAGCCTGCTTTATTCTTGGCCGTAATTGTGAATGTGTAAGTGCCTGCTCTCTTAGGTGTGCCGTAAATTAATCCCGTTTTCTTGTCGAGTTTAAGTCCACTTGGGAAACTGCCGCTCTTAGAGAATTTAAGATCTGTGCCTTCTGCCTCGATTGGGATATTATATTCTTCACGCAATACTCCCATAGGCAATTCTTCAGTGATGATTAACGGTTTTGCTGGCAAGACTTTAATTTTTACGGTCTTAGTCTTTGAACCTACCGGGTTATCAGCCTTGACTGTGAGTGAATATTTGCCTGCTTCCGTGAAAATGCCTGTTACTGTGCCTTCGTTTGCGTCAAAGCTCACGCCTTCCGGTAAATTGCTGTTTATGAGAGTCCAAGTTATAGGCGTTGCTCCGGTTGCCTCGATTGCTGCGGAATATTCTGCGTTTACATTTGCGTCAATAAGGGAGCTTGTTATAATCTTAGGTTTTGTCAGGCTTTCCTCCTCGTTGTCTCCGGCCGGATAAGCAGGGTTATAATTTATGTAAATTGAACACCTTTTTTCGACATAGCCTTTATTTGCTCCAACTATGCGCAATATAAACGAGAAATTACCCCATTGGCCTCTGGGTGTGCCTGTGAATTTTATATAGCGTCCTGATGTTGAAAGTTTTAGCCCTGATGGAGCTGTACCGCTGACGATTCTTGCCGTGTATGGAGCGACCCCGCCGTTGACGAGTATATAATCATTGTATGACGTGCCTATTTTGCCTGGTAAATAATTAAATGTTGTAGACATAGCAGAAGAACGCCATTCACTATTATTGCTCGAATCTGTGATTGTAACTGTGTATGAGAACGACCTTTGACCTGAATACCAGCCATTAGCGATTTTATATATAGTTATCGCAAAATTGTAAGTGCCTGCCTTTGTCGGTGTACCTCTTAGATAAATATACTTGCCTGAACGACTAATATTCAAACCTGGAGGAAGTTCGCCAAAATTCTGGAACCATGTATAGTTGTCAACATTTGTCTTGACCCAGTCAGAATAATACACCCCGCGCGACCAAGGAGTCTTGAAGGTATAATTTATGTTGATACTTGAGTCATATGGAGGCTCCGTACCCTTGATAGTAATTGTAAACCACTTAGTATCTATGCCTCTAGGATAAAACCCATTGCCGTTATCACATTCTAACTCAAATGAATAAGTACCGGGCTGTGTAGGTGTTCCTGATATTACAGCATAGCGGCGGTCTGCAACTAAATTAGAATTTCTTTTACCAAGTGTAAGTCCGGGAGGAAGAGAACCGCTTTTGACTCTCCATGTCATACTCATTGCTGTGCCATCTGCTTTGACTTCTTGTCTGTAAGACTGTCCCTGTGTACCGTTTGGAAGTGGTGAATTCGTTACAATTACAGGCGGCTCCCACACAGGTAACCAAGCTTCTTTTACGGATTCTCCTGCGGAATTTGACGCTTTAATATTGAAAATATAACTTATCCACATATTCGAGGATTTACCGCTTGCAGTGTGTGAAGCAGTGCCGCTTATTTCGCCTGTTGATGAATTAATCGAGAATCCCGGCGGAAGACTGCCGCTCGAAATGCTCCATGTTAAATTTGAACCCGTTGCAGTAGGTTTAAAGCTGTAATAATATCCTGCATAAACTCTATCACCCCACGGAGCGGTTTTAATGCTTGGCCGTACAACTTCATCGACTCCGAATCTGTAAATAGAGAATCCGCCCAAATTTTTAGCTTGATTTATTTGTTTAGCGAAATCTTTATAATATCTGGCCTGATTGCTGATAGTACCTGCATAGGGTGAATTTGCTTCAAGAGTCGTAAATCCGTCGCTGTATACTTTAGCTATTATTAATGTGTGCTGGCCTGCGTTTGAATTGCGCCTAAATTGAACTACATCACCCTCCTTAGCATTGGCAAAAGCATTTTTCACCTGCTGCTCTGTAATACTTCCGCTGACATCGTAAAAATGTTGTGCTATGAGTCTAGATATACTGCTTACAGACTTACCTGCAAGAGGGCCGACACCTTTAATATTACTTATAGCACGCATTCCATTAACTTGAAGATTAAAATCTACGTTCTTGAGCCTATTAGTTACCAGCCTTGCAAACATAAAACAATTTCCGCCGAAAGTTCCTGAATTCCAATCACTAAACACCGAGCCGATACTAACATACCGATACGATGTCCATTTTGACACGTGATAGGGCGAGCTACTGTCAACAATGTCAGCAAACGCATTACCCGCGAATATAAATACTGCAATAAACGCGATAATAAACAAACTTGCAAATCTTTTACTGCGCATGATAAAACCTCCTTGAAAATTTATTTTTCCGCAATATCCCTGCGCTTAGAGAACAAAGCAAGAATTACAACAATTGATAACGCACCAAAGCCCGACTCACAGCCTCCGCTGCTGCCCATCGGTAAACTTTGAGGCTCGTCATCAGGATTAACAGGGTCGACAGGATCCGCAGGGGGATTGACGGGATTTACAGGTTCTGAAGGATTTTGATTCTCTGCTACGTTGAGAGTCAAAATTTTCTCTGCCTGTCCTGCACTGTTAATAGCTGTAAAGTTTATGCTGTATTCTCCTGAGTCCTCAGGAACTCCCGTAATAACTCCCTCACGGCTTAAGGCGAGTCCTGCGGGAATATTGCCGCTTCTCCATTCGATTTTTCCTGTACCTGTAGCATTAAGTGTGAAATTATATTGCTGGCCTGCTGTAGCGTCAGGAAGTGAATCAGTCGTTATAACCGGGCTTGATTCGTTAATCTTTATCAAAACCGTATGAGCTTCTATGCATGCATTATAGGGGCCTCCTTCTATCGTTGTCCCGTCCTGCCACACTGAAGGCACCGGTTCACCATCAGAAAAATAACTTTCTCCCGGTTTAACGTCAGGGCTTGCGTATTTATCGACGAATGCTGCTACAGCTGTTGAATATTTATAAGTGGAGCTTAGAGTCATTTTCACGATTACTGCATAATAATCGCCGCTGTTGAGCTTCATAGTATCAGTTAAATTTACTGTGTGATAGCCTGCGTTTGAGAAATTACCAGCTGCTGAATATACTTCTGCTTCACCGGGATCTGTGGGTTTGTCCTTGCCGAAATTGTTCACGAAAATTTTGTACTGCACGTTATTATCAGTCGTGTAAAATCCGACTCTGAACAAACTTTCATTTCTGGCTGCCCTGAAAATATTTGCTGCCCATGCTGTAGTAATATGCTTTGTCGGACCGGTATCTTCTACGGTGTTTACGATGATAATATCTTCAGACTCTGCAATATTATCTGTATTTTCCGGAACTGTGCCTGTTTCTGTGAATTTCTCTGTTTCTTCCTGAACTAACTGCGGGGCGTTATCCTCACTGATTATAAAATATGCAGCGTTGAACATTCCTGCAAGCTGTGAGTCTGCCTGCTTGTATGACATCCAGAAATAGCCTTTGTCGCCCCATTCAGTTCCCCATGAATTACGAACAAGCCACGCGCCGTTTCTGCCGGGATTTGTGTTGAAGTTATCTGCTGAAAAATTATCGTCCCAGCCGACAATTAATACTGCGTGATCCCTATTTTCTACATATGGAGAATAGAAAGCGTTTGTGCTCTCTTTATAGTTTTCGCTGGTATTGCCGTTATGGTACTCGAAATAGACTCCGCCGTGCTGCATGACAAGACGTTTAATTTCTGACTCGTTGTTCTCGCTGATATAAACTGTTTCTGCATGAGCGAGTCTTATAGGCGTTCTGTTAAAATTTTCTGCCCGTCTGCCGTTAAGAAATGCGGTGATATTAGAGTCTGATGTTGATTTATTATCTCCTGCTATTGAGTAAGGCATATCGGACTCGTTTATTGTACCTAGCTCCTTAAGAAAGTCTATAGCAAAATTAACGGTTCCGCCCTGTTCAAGCGTGCTGCCGGTTCTGCCTCTTTCTTTGCCGAATTGAGCAAAAGTAAACCATGCCATATATAATTCTGAGAGATCCGGACTTGTCGTAAGGAAATTAAATTTTTGAGCTTGATAATTTGCCTCGACAGCTGCTATTGACGCAAACGCCCAACAGGTTGAATAATCGCCCTGATCTCTTGCGTCAGGGAGTCCTATTGCGATTCTACCGTCATAAGATACCGGCAAAGCATTAGGATCTACTGGCGAAACTACCGGCGGGTTGCCTGCTAAGTGTGAATTATCTATAGGACTCGGCCTTGCACCGAAATAATTTGTTCCGTCGGTGTCTGTCCAAGCGTCAGGGTTTGCCTGCCATTTTTCGAAATTAGAGTCTAAGGCTGCTTCTGTTACTGCCTTCTGTTCCTCGTCCCACTCGCAAATAAAGCCGTGTTCTGTGCCTGTGTCCTGTCTTGTGTCGTCCCATAGGCCTGAACTTGCGAAAATCTGTAAATAATTTCCGTCTCCGTTGGGCTGATTTGCTGCAAAATTGCTGTATTGCTTCTCGAAAACTTCATCGGTTACCCAGTGCCATGCTCCGGAAGAGTCTGCGTTTGCTCCGATCCAGTAGACTGAGTAATTAGTGCTTGAAACTGTTAAAAGCTGCGTGATAAAAGTCTGTTCTGCATCGCTTGTGATTGTTACGAGATGACCGCCGAGAGATTCACAACGCTGTCTTGCTTCTTCCCATGTTAAAGACTCGTTGTAGATTTCGTAGCGGTGATTGTTCCATTCATTATTAACGGATGGTGTATTGTCTTCAGGAGTATCGGAATTACCATTATTATTTCCTATTTCCGGATAATCTGCGGGGCTTTGATTGCCTGAGAGATAAATATTTTGACTTGAAGATAAATCTGCGTAGCCGACTATACCGCCGATACCAATTGAAGCGCTTATAATTACTCCTCTTGTATTGCAGTTTTGAATACGACCTGCCCTCATTGTACCGACAATTCCACCTGCATAATTTTGTGCAGTTATTTTTGTTCCGCTTTCAACTGTGCAATTTTCTATCAAAACATCTTTGGATTTGAAGACTTCATTAATAAGATCTACAACTATACCGCTTGCCCATGAGTAATACGGATATGATGATGCTGATGTTGATATTATTCCTTTAACTCTGCAATTTCTGATAGTACCTGACCTTACAGTATCAAATAAACCGCTTGCAGATGTCCATAATGCCCATGATATACTTTCTACAGTGCCGTTAAAGCTGCAATTTTCAATTATACCTGACATAAGTTTCCAAGCTAAACCGTTGGCAGAATATCTGCTTTTAACAGTGCCAACAACATTAAGATTCCTAACCGCAATTGTATCTGTGTCCGAACTTATTATGTTAAATAATCCTGTAGCATTGTCAGCGGAAATATTTACATTTACAGTATGATTTTGACCGTCAAAATGTCCAGTAAAGCTATAATTTTTTCCTATACCCTCCCAATTTGTATAGGAAGTTATATCAATATCTGCTGCCAGCTTATAATATTTTCCTTCGTCATCATTATCATTATTGACTCTGTCCTTGAACAACACAAAATCTTCAACCGAGTCAAGAATATACGCCGTCTCCCAGCTGTCTCCGTCATTGCCTTCGTCGTAATAAGCACCTTCACTGACTCCGACAATGCATATAACAGCACATACAATCAGAGCTAAAATTTTTCTCATTCAAGCATTCTCCTTCTATGATAAAGATTTACTAAAATTATTAACGTGCAAATCTTAGCTTAGAAAAAAAAAAAAAAAACAATAGTAATTTCTACGTATTTATGCTAAGTAATTTATAGGAAAATAATATAATCTCGATAAAAACTTGTTATGAAAAGAGCATATAAGCTCGTGATAAATAACTTTCAGGCGTTAAATTTTTGCTTCATATTTGGCCGTCAATGAGTTAAAATATTTTGCAGCATTCACAGCAGGAGCAATAAAAATTTTTCACGATAGAATACATTTTTACAACTACATTTGCAACTACAGAAATATTTATTTCACTCACTGATTATAAGACTTCACAAAGAAATTTTGTTATAGCCAATCTAGTTTAATAGCTGTAAATACCTTTGCCTGAACGCGACTCAAATTATTAACTGATGAAAAAATTGCGTTACGAGCCTGACAAGACATAACAAATTGTGTCAACAGTATAAATTATTGCATGGAGCCGATATACATAGCAGCATTCATTTATAATCGCATAAATCTTTACTGAAAAATTTTGTGCATGTAATAAAGTATAATATATTAAGAAATTTTTTTACGAGAAAGGGAGAAAATTTTATTTATGCCCGAAGAATTATTTAACTCGGAAGATAACGAGGTAGTAAGACAGCGCAAGGAAAAATTACAGCGTCTATTATCCGAAGAAGGCTATAACCCCTATGTAAACGAAACATGGGACAGGCGCGACACTTTAGAGTCAATTCGCGAAAAATTTGACTTCTTGCAGCCCGAAGAAGAATCACAGGACTCACCAGTCAAGACAGCAGGAAGAGTCATGACAATCAGACGACAGGGTAAAGCAACTTTCGCAGACTTGGCCGACGAAAATTCACGAATGCAATTATATTTTCAGCTTAATACTGTAGGCGAAGAAAATTATAATTTCCTCAAAAAATGGGTTGACACCGGCGACTGGCTCGGCATCGAAGGCCACCCCTGCAGAACAAGACGCGGCGAATTAACTATCATGGTAACAAATTATAAATTACTCAGCAAAGCAATTCGCCCACTGCCCGAAAAATGGCACGGATTAACAGACACTGAAATAAGATATAGACAGCGTTACATGGATTTAATCGCAAATCCTGAAGTCCGCGAAGTTTTCCGTAAGCGTTCTAAAATTATTTCGTCGTTCAGGGAGACTCTCGAATCTCACGGCACATTAGAAGTCGAGACTCCGATTTTGTCAGTTCTTGCAGGAGGAGCAAACGCAAGACCCTTCAAAACTTTTCATAACGCGCTGGGTGTCGATATGTATATGCGTATTGCCGTAGAATTATATTTGAAGCGTCTCGTCGTCGGCATGATGGGCAGAGTTTACGAGATAGGCCGAAATTTCCGCAATGAAGGTATTGACACAATGCACAACCCCGAATTTACTATGATGGAAGTATATTGGCCTTACGCAAATTATGTTGACATGATGAATCTTGCGGAAGAATTAATCAGGAACGCAGCAAAATCTATCGGGACTCTCAATATAGAATGGAACGGCACGCAATTAGACCTCTCAAAACCTTTTAAGCGTATCACAATGCGTGAAGCAGTAAAAGAATTTGCCGGAGTCGACATTGACACAGTTAAATCCGACGAGGAAGCGCGCGAAATAGCACGTTCTAAGGGACTCGGCGCAGAAATGACCGGACATGAAAGCAAATTTGCAGTGTTGAATCTCTTATTTGAGGCGTTCGGCGAAGAAAAATTAATTGAACCTACATTTTTGCTCGGACACCCTACGGAAATATCGCCGCTTTCAAAACGTGATCCCGAAAATCCTGATTATACGCACAGATTCGAGTTATTCATGTTCGGGAAAGAAGTAGCAAATGCATTCAGTGAACTTAATGACCCTATCGACCAGCGCGAAAGATTCGAGGATCAGGCACGCAAGAAAGCAGAAGGCGACGAGGAAGCACACGTTTTCGACGAAGATTTTATTAACGCAATCGAAGCAGGTCTCCCCCCGACTGGAGGCATGGGAATCGGCATGGATAGAATCGTTATGTTCTTGACCGGCGCACGTTCAATCAGGGACGTTATTTTATTCCCTGCGATGAAGCCGAAATCTTAAAGCATGAATATATTTCAATCCCGTATGAATGAGCTTTATGAGCTTATAAATTATCATGCGGGACTCTATTATGACAAAGATTCGCCGGAAATCAGCGACTTTGAATATGACTCGCTTGTTCGTGAATTAAATGATTTAGAGCGCGATCACCCGGAATTTACACGCAAAAATTTCTTGACTCATAACGTCGGAGGCTCGGCAAGTAATTTATTTGCTCCTGTTCAGCATAATATCCCGATGTTGTCGCTTGATAATGTATTTACGCCTGATGAACTCGTTAATTTTTTCGCGCGCATAAAACGTGAAGAACATTTTACGTGCGAAATGAAAATTGACGGTCTCGCAGTCTCGCTTATATATCAGGACGGGAAATTTATTCAGGGCGCTACACGAGGAAACGGCATAACCGGCGAAGATGTTACAGAAAATTTATTAGCGGTCGAGTCAATTCCTAAATATTTAAATAATGCTCCGTCGGGAAAAATTGAAGTTCGCGGGGAAATCTTGATGACTACTGACAGATTCAACGCGTTAAATCAAATTCGTACTGAACGGGGCGAGAAAACTTTTGCGAATCCAAGAAACGCAGCAGCAGGGACTCTCAGGCAGAAGGACAGCAAAATTATTTCTGAACGGGGACTCGATATTTTCTTATATTACCTCGTGAACGCTGAGTCTTATGGGATAACGAGTCAAAGCAAAGCACTTGAATATTTGCGTAATTTAGGTCTTCCCGTGCAAAATGCCTGTGAATATTGCGAGAATCTTAATGACGTGAAAAATTTTATAGCTCACTGGCAGAACGAACGCCACAAATTAAATTATCTCACTGACGGAGTAGTTATCAAGCTCGACGATTTGACTCAATGGCCGGAAATAGGCGCGACTTCACATGCTCCGCGCTGGGCAGTAGCATATAAATATCCCCCTGAAGAGGCACTCACGCGCATAAAAGATATAAAAATTTCTGTCGGACGTACGGGAGTATTGACTCCTGTTGCGATTCTTGAACCTGTGAGACTCGCGGGGACTCTCGTTCAGCGCGCAGGACTTCATAATTATGATGAAATTTTGCGCAAAGATATTCGAGTCGGAGATCTCGCAAGAGTCAGGAAAGCAGCAGAAATTATTCCTGAAGTAATAGAAGTTGACAAGTCAGCGCGCACAGGAGACGAAAAAATTTTTACAATGCCGGAAATTTGCCCTGTCTGTGAGTCTGAAGTCGTGAGGTTGCCCGGCGAAATTGCTTATAGGTGTACAAATAGAGCGTCCTGCCCTGCACAGTTAAAGGAGGGTTTAAAATATTTTGCTTCACGTTCAAGTATGAATATTAAGGGACTCGGCGACAGTTTAGCAGCAAAATTAATTGATTCCGGACTCGTTAAGTGCTTGAGCGATATATATAATCTGAAAATTTCTGACTGGCTGAAACTTGATAAAATCGCACGTAAAAGCGCAGAAAATATTATGTCAGAATTAGAGTCATCAAAGAGTCGCCCATTAGAGAATTTAATTACAGCATTAGGGATTCCTGATGTCGGGAAAAATGCAGCGTCTTTATTAGTTGAGCGATTCGGGGATATTGACTCGCTCAAATCAGCAGGTGAAAGCGATATAGCATTGATTGAAGGGATCGGGCCGATAATTGCAAAAAGTGTTCATGAATTTTTCAGGAACGAGTCAAATTTGAAGTTAATAGAAGATTTCCGCGCGCTTGGCCTCACAATGAGCAGCAATAAAAAAGTTATTCACGGCAGATTATCAGGAAAAATTTTTGTCTTCACCGGAACACTTGACTCAATGACTCGAGACGATGCAGCAGAACGCGTAAAAAATTTAGGCGGTAAAGTCTCTAACAGCGTGAGTGCAAAGACAAGTTATTTAGTTGCAGGCGACAAAACCGGCTCAAAACTTGAGAAAGCAGATAGACTCGGCGTGAAAATTTTATCAGAACAGGAATTTATTAATTTGCTCAATGATTCATAAATTTAATTGCGTTAATGCAGAAAAATTTTTTATGAACCTTTGCAGCTGTTAATAAATTTGCGCATTCTTGTATTAGCAAAAGTATTAGTAAAATTATTTTCTTGATTGAATTAATCGCGATGGGAAAATTTTTATTTCTTGAACATTATACCACTCGCACTATATAATAAGCACATGGCAAACTCACAAATCACAAGATATATTTGTTCTGAATGCGGGCATATAACAACGACTAAAACGGGAAAATGTCCTTCTTGTAATTCATGGGGGACACTTGAACTTATGCAGGAGTCTAAATCATCAAGCAGCAACAATAAAATTATCTCGCAGAAAGTAAAAATTATCAGCGCACTTGACGTAAAATCGCCTGAAAGAATCTTAACCGGCATTGATGAACTTGATAGAGTCTTAGGAGGCGGACTCGTTCCAGGCGGAGTCGCTTTAATCGGAGGTCAACCGGGCATAGGAAAATCTACTTTATTGCTTCAAGCTGCCGGAAGTGTCGCGAAAAAATATAATCTTCCTGTGCTTTATATTTCGGGCGAAGAGTCAGATGCTCAAGTTGCTTTGCGTGCTTCAAGACTTCACACGGAGTCAGAAAATTTATATTTATATTCGGGTTCGGACTTGGAAGACGCTTTAAACAATCTCGACGCTAATAAATTTGCATTCTTTGTACTTGACAGCGTGCAGGCAATGAGCGCAAATAATGACTCAGGCTGGCCGGGAACAGTTACTCAAGTTCGCGCAGTTGCACAAAGAGTCATAGACTCAGCCCGTGAAAAAAATATTCCCGCAGTAATGATCGGCCACATCACGAAAGACGGCAAAATCGCAGGCCCTATGATGCTTGAACACATGGTCGACACAGTATTAAATTTTTCCGGTGAGGGTTATTCATCATATAGAATGCTAAGAGCCGTTAAAAATCGTTATGGCAGCACGGATGAGCTTGGAATATTTGAAATGCGCGAAGACGGTTTAACGCCTGTGCAGGATAAAAGCGGCCTTTATTGGAATCGCGATGACTCAGCTGTGCCGGGTGTAGCTATGACTATTGCACTTGAAGGAAATACGCCATTAGCCGCCGAGATTCAAACTTTAGCTGCTCGAACTGTTTTCCCATATCCGAGACGAACATCAAGAGGCATAGAATTAAATCGCTTTCAACTGTTGACGGCCGTAATAGAACGTCGCTGTAATATTGCAGTGAACGGACATGATTTATATATAAATGTTGCAGGAGGTTTGACTCTTCAAGATCCTTCTGCGGATTTGCCTGCGTGTGCTGCGATTGCGTCGGCTTTAAAAAATGTTGCACTTCAGGCGGGTACATGTTGGCTCGGTGAGGTTGGACTCGCGGGAGAAATCCGACCGGTTACACGAATTGAGCTAAGACTAAAGGAGGCCGCACGGTTGGGGTTTCATGCGGCTGTAGTGAGTTCGCGCGAAAAAATAAAATTTACAGGAATCAAATTAATTCGAGTCTCACACATTGATGAAGCTCTTGCAGGGCTGTTAATTCCATTGAAATGAGGGCGGAATATTATCAAGGTGCCAAGATTTTCGCGAGACATAAATATAATGATGTTTGTAATCGTCTCTCCATATTGCACTATCTGGCCAAGATTTTGGGCGCGGGTTATCAAGTGAAGAGTCATAGCCTCCGCTCGCAAGCACATAGAGATCTAATACATGAGTTTTCTTGTCGAGTTCTATATATAATTCAAGAATGCCGGTTTCGATATTTCTTTTTTTCTCGGTTCGATCCGCTTGGCTTGTGTCCCAGTCATTTTCAAGTTTTCTATATGCTAAATTTCTGCCTGTGCCAAGATTCGTATCATTCTCAGTAAATATTTTATCGCAATTGAGATATAAAAGCTCTGTCCCTGACGCAATATCTATAGATTTTGTTGAAATATCTGCGCTGATAAGAATGTGTCTGCCGTTTATTGTTGCGTTCTTGCTGAGTAGTAAAGGCACGCCGGCAGTAGCAGTAACAGCCCATGAAGTTAAGTAAGACGGAGTCCCTAATTCATTAAAGGAGGAAGATATATAATCATTGTTATTTTTGTCTTTATTATTCTCTGTCTTGAATAATTTTACTTCATCATCATTAGCTTTGCCGCTTAAAGCAACGGGACGGCTTCTCGGAACATTATTAAAGAAACCTGAAGCATCACATGGTTGAATTAATAAAATTTTATCATCTCTCCTGCTAACTTTTTGAGCGTAAAGCAGAGTTAATATATTTCCTCTGACAATTCCCTGAGTCGCATTGCCGTCTTCATCTAAAGTTTTCGCGTTCCAAGTGTCTCCGTTGGTAATTACAACTGGTAAATGTTTAACAGCTTCAGTCTTAGCATTATCCCACCAGAATCCCGGAATCGTTCTTAATGCTTTATGAATTTCTGCCGAGCTGCTGCACTTCCAGAGGCCGAGTCCTGTATGTCTTATTCTCTCGTCAACAAATGAAATGACCCGCTGACCTTTTTCACGAGCAGTCAAAATTTTGCTTGTCCTAACGTAAAAATTTATCGTCATATAGAACGCACCGCACAAAGCCAGCACGAGTCCAGCCTGAAGCATTGTCCCCGTTAAAATCTCTGTTAAAATAAAAGCTCTCGAACGTTTCATCATAATTTTGCGTAATTCCTTCGTGTTTAAATTTTCACAAAAAGTTTATTATTATTCTAGCAAAAATTTTTTATACGGGGGTAAATTTATAATGGAAAAGTTGAACGTTTTTAAGTGTGCTAAATGCGGAAATATCGTCGAAGTTATGCACGTCGGCGGCGGGACTCTTTCTTGTTGCGGAGAACCAATGAAGCTGTTAAAGGAAAATACGACCGATGCAGCGCAGGAAAAACACGTTCCCGTTCTTGACGGCAAAAAAGTAAAAGTCGGCAGCGTCGCTCACCCAATGCAGGACGATCATTATATCGAATGGGTAGAAGTAATCGAGGGCGAGAGAATTGCTAGATGTTTCCTGAAACCCGGCGAGGAACCCGCAGTAGAATTTGGTTGTGCAAAACCGGGCGTAACAATGCGCGAATATTGCAACAAACACGGATTATGGAAGGCAGAAGCCTAAATTTTTTAGAAAGAGGTCATAAACGGTGAAAATTTCTCAGGCAATGAGAGACGCAATTAACGAGCAGATAAAAGCAGAATTTGACTCAGCTTATATCTATTTGGCAATGTCAGCATATTTTGAGGACTCCGGTTTAGCTGGAATGGCTCATTGGATGCGCAAACAGTACAAAGAGGAAATCGAGCACGCAGAAAAATTCATTAATTATCTTTATGAACGTGGCGAGCGCGTGATTATTCCCGAAATTGCCAAGCCTAAAGACTCATATACAGACGCACTTGAGGCCTTCAAAGCTTCATATGCTCACGAACAATATGTAACATCGCGTATTTATAAGCTCGTTGATCTTGCAGTGGCAGAAAAGGATTACGCGACTCAATCCATGCTGAAATGGTTTGTTGATGAGCAAATGGAAGAAGAAGACAACACAAGCAGCATAGTCAACAAAATAGAATTTCTCGGCGGAGACAAACACAGCATTTATCTTGTTGACCGTGAATTGTCTGCACGTTAATAATTTTTGCGGGGGAGTAGAAAATTTTTGCTTCCCTGTATTTAATTTATATGAATCATGACTAATGACGAATTAAGAGCATTTCTCGAAGGTTTATATTATGTTTATGCGCGCAAGGAATTAATTAATCCTGATCCGTTATATTTTCTTTATAATTACAAAAATGTGCGGGATTTAGAAATTGTCGGCCTTATAGCGTCTTCACTTGCATATGGGAGAGTAGCGCAAATTATGAAGAGTGTAGAAAAAGTTTTATCATGTCTCACGAGTAAACCCAGAAAATTTTTACTCGCAAATGATAATTTACAAATTGTGCCTAAAGCGTTTAAGCATAGATTTACGACTTCAGACGATGTAAATAATTTGCTCAAGAATATAGCTGACATAATCAGGAAATATGACTCTCTTGAAAATTTTTTATGTGAATGCTTAAATTCTTCCGATAAGTTATTGTTGCCTGCACTTGATATTTTTTCTGCCGGACTCTCACAAGGCAAGAAGGAAGGTGCATTTTCTCTGATAACTTCACCCAAAGACGGGAGCGCGTGCAAGAGATTATTTTTATTTCTAAAGTGGCTAGTCAGACATGATGAAGTAGATCCGGGCGGCTGGACAGTCATAAAACCTAGTGATTTAATAGTGCCTACTGATACACACATGTTTAATATATCTCGTTTGCTTGAATTTACTGACAGGAAGCAGGCGGATTTGAGGACAGCAATAGAGATAACAGAAGGATTCAAGAAAATTTGTCCTGAAGATCCCGCGAAATATGATTTTGTTTTGACTCGTTTTGGAATAAGAGCAGGCTTAAATAAAAGCGTTTTGCTTTCCTGACTGCGCCCTTAGTATCTCACCCGACACAAAATTTCAACACAGCAATTAATCTTACTTTCTACTCAGCAAGACTCATGATTAATTTTCATCACCCATCACACATATTGGTAAACTTTTTAATTTTTTCCGCAATCTTTACCATACTTTACCACAACTTTCCCTCAAACTTTACCTAAGCAAAATTTTTATAATCCCTTGCTATTACTATATTATTTATTTATT